>JAKARN010000226.1 GCA_021828425.1 Pseudomonadota bacterium
CTTGAAATTTCCCCGGCCCTGCCCGCACTGAACGGGGTAGCGATGGAACTCGCAGACTGCGCGTTCCCTCTCCTTCAGGATCTGGTGCTGACAGACCAACCCGAAAAGGCTTTTGATGATGTGGACTACGCGTTCCTTGTGGGCTCTCGCCCACGCAGCCAGGGGATGGAAAGAAAAGACCTGCTCCGCGTCAACGCGGAGATTTTCAAGACCCAAGGACGTGCGCTCAACGATCGTGCTTCCCGTAGGGTCAGGGTCTTGGTCGTTGGTAACCCAGCAAATACCAACGCCATGATTGCACGCGAGAATGCTCCTGACCTCGAAGATTCACAGTTCACCAGCATGATGCGCCTCGACCACAACCGGACACTGAGTCTGTTGGCGGAAGCCTGCCAAGCCAACGTCGGCGACATTCAGCGAGTCACCGTGTGGGGGAATCACTCTTCCACCCAGTTCCCGGACATTGAACAGTCACTCGTGCGGAACGAACACGCAACTGCCAAAGTAGGTCCACGCTGGATAGAAGAAACCCTGATTCCCACTGTCCAACAGCGGGGTGCTGCAATTATCAAGGCAAGGGGAGCATCCTCAGCCGCATCAGCAGCATCAGCCGCTCTTGATCACATGCGCGACTGGGTCCATGGAACACCACCCGGATCCTGGGTCAGCATGGGGGTCGCCGCCTCTGGCCAGTATGGGATCGCACCGGGGGTATTTTTCGGCTTTCCTGTCGAATGCAACCAAGGCGAAATGAGGGTCGTCGATACCTTGCAGCTGTCGGAGTTTGCTCGTTCACGCATTCGTCTCACAGACCAGGAACTCAGGGAGGAACGGTCTGGAGTCCTTGACCTGCTCCCGCATCGGTAAGCAGCAGGATCTTGCCAAAGTGCGCTGGGTTATCGATCCGTTCATGGGCTTTTGCCACAGCAGCCAAAGAATAAACCGAGTCGATGACCGGTCTGAATTTTCCTGACTGAAGGAGAGGGAACACGGAATGCTCAACTGACCGCGCAATACGTCCCTTGACCCCTGGACGCTGTGGCCGCAAGGTGGATCCCATGAGACTCAGGCGTTTGGAGAGAAGAACCGACAGGTCGGCGGATATCCGGCTGCCCTGTCGGAAAGCCAGCTGGACCAGGCGTCCCCCAGTCGCGAGCAATGCCAGATTGTGCTCGAAATACGGTCCACCAATCGTATCCAGAATAAGGTCATAACCCCCATTAGGTGCCCCCGCCATATGGAGTTCTTGCCAGCAGCCATCCTGGCGGTAGTCGACTACCTGTTCAGCTCCCAGATTCTGGAGACGAACCGCCTTTTCGGTTGACCCAGTGGTCGTTATGACGTGACAACCCAAGGCAGCGGCGAGTCCAACCGCAACGGTTCCGATTCCCCCACCACCTCCATGAACGAGCAACCACTCCCGTGAGCGAAGATGGGCTCTGAGACGCAGGTTATACCAGACCGTAAATACGGTTTCGGGTAGCGCTGCAGCCTCACAAGCCGCCAGCCATCCGGGGACTGGGAGGCACTGGGTCTCGGGAACCGATACGTATTCAGCATATCCTCCACCAGCGACAAGTGCACAAACCGGTTCTCCTGCACGGAATCTGCCACCCCTCAGTGCCGGCCGAACTACACGACCCATCACTTCGAGTCCGAGGATGTCCGTGGTTCCAACTGGTGGGGGATAATGCCCCGCGCGTTGCAGAACATCCGGTCGGTTGACCCCGGCCATCCAGATTTCGACCAAGACTTCATCCGGGCGTGAGTTCGGGACCGACCGCATCCCCAAGGACAGGGCTTCCGGTCCACCCCGGGAAGGAGCCCAGACCGCTTTCATCAACTCCGGCAGGGATCGGTCTTGCATCAACCGCGGCATTCCTCCTGACTGAGGTTTTGAGAACCTGACCCGATAAACGGACCAAGAAAATCCACACACAATATAATACCCGGGGGACCTTCCTTTTCCTTTTTTACTGTCCCTGAAGGAGACTGGCCATGGCTGTTGGTCTAGCGGTCTGGATTCTGGTTTTACTGCTCGGACTTTTCTTTTCCGCCCTCGTTCGTATACAGCTATGGCTCACCAGCCTCGCCCTCGTCGTTTGGCTGGGGCTACTTACCCTGGTTTTTCACAACTCCACCGCCTACCTGATTGGCGGTGTTGGAGTGTTGTTGCTTGTTCTCATCAACCGGACACCAGTCCGGAAGCATCTACTCACACAACCCCTGTTTAGCTGGTATCGGAGGGTGCTACCGGAAATCTCCGAAACAGAAAAGGAAGCGCTTGCGGCTGGCACCGTATGGTGGGAAGGGGAGTTTTTCAGCGGTCGGCCGCGGTGGGCACGGCTACTCAACACGCCAAAACCGTCCCTTCGCGAGGAGGAGCGTCGTTTCATCGAGGGGCCAGTCGAAAAGCTATGTAGCATGCTGGACGATTGGAAGATCACCCATGAGTGGGCAGACTTGCCGCCGCCCGTCTGGGATTTCCTAAAATCTCAGGGATTTTTTGCTCTCATCATTCCACCAGCCTATGGAGGGCTCGGCTTCTCAAGCTATGCGCATTCCGAGATTCTCGTTAAAATTGGATCGCGCTCGACTACAGCGGCCTCCGTGGTAGCAGTTCCCAATTCGCTCGGGCCGGCGGAACTTCTCCTACACTACGGAACCCCAGAACAAAAATCGTATTACCTGCCGAGACTCGCCAGCGGAAAGGAAGTCCCTTGTTTTGCCCTGACGGGACCGTATGCCGGCTCCGACGCCAGTTCGATCCCGGACACCGGTATCGTCTGTCATGGAAACTGGAAGGGTCAGTCCGTCTTGGGGATCCGACTCAACTTCGAGAAGCGCTACATCACCCTTGCACCGGTGGCAACACTTATCGGTCTAGCCTTCAAGCTCTATGATCCCGACCACCTACTTAGCGGCCGTGTTGACCGAGGCATCACCTGCGCCCTCTTGCCCCGGAACCTTGATGGACTGGAAATCGGGGAACGGCACTTCCCACTCAATATTCCGTTCCAGAACGGACCCATCCGTGGACACAACGTCTTTATCCCCCTGGATCAGATCATCGGTGGGCCCCAGTTGATTGGCCAGGGTTGGCGCATGTTGATGGAAAACTTGGCTGCAGGCCGTTCCATATCCTTGCCCGCAAACGCAACCGGCGCAGCCAAGACAGCCGTATGGACGACCGGAGCTTACGCTCGGATCCGGCGTCAGTTTCATATCCCAATTGGGCATTTCGAAGGTGTCCAAGAAATTTTGGCCCGAATGGGTGGTTTCCTCTATATCATGGACGCCGCGCGCCGCATGACTGTCGCAGCCAACGATCTAGGAGAAATTCCAGCGGTCCCTTCTGCGATCGCCAAGTTTCACGTTACAGAGATGGGGCGTCAGCTGGCACTTGATGCCATGGATATCCAAGGAGGCAAAGGTATCGTTCTCGGCCCCAGAAACTGGATCGGTCGGGGGTTCCAGGCAGTACCGATCGCCATCACAGTTGAGGGTGCGAATCTGCTGACCCGCAATCTGATTATTTATGGCCAGGGCGCCATTCGCTGTCACCCGTACGTTCTCAAGGAAATGGAAGCCGCCCGCGAACCGGATGGGAAAAAGGCACTCACCCGCTTCGACCGACTGGTATGGGCCCACGCGGGACTATTCCTAAGCAATGCTATCCGAAGCTGGATCTTCGGATTCCGGGCTGCGCACATTGCCAAAAGTCCGGTTACGGGACCGACCAAGCGATTTT
>JAKARN010000227.1 GCA_021828425.1 Pseudomonadota bacterium
TTGAACCGCTGACACTCGAGGATGTGCTCGCCATCGTCGAGACCGAACAGCCGCTCGGCGTCATCGTCCAATATGGCGGCCAGACCCCGCTCAAGCTCGCCCTGCCGTTGGCCGAAGCCGGTGTGACCCTGCTCGGCACTCCGGCGGATTCCATCGACCTGTCCGAGGATCGCGAACGCTTCAAGCAACTGGTCACCGATCTGGGGCTCCGGCAACCGGCCAACCGGACAGCCCGGACGGCCGGGGAGGCGCGGGGAGCGGCCGAATCACTCGGATTTCCGTTGCTGGCTCGCCCCTCCTACGTGCTGGGGGGACGCGCGATGGAGGTGCTTTTCAAGTTTTCCGAACTGGACGACTACATGGCACGGGCCGAGCGGACTCCCCAAGCCATGCCTGTCCTGTTGGACCGCTATCTCGACCACGCAACCGAGGTCGATGTGGATGCGGTCGCAGATGGGAAGGAGGTCCTGATTGGCGGAATCATGGAGCATGTGGAACAGGCAGGGGTCCATTCGGGAGATTCGGCCTGCTCACTCCCCCCGCACCACCTCTCCCCTGAACTCCAGGACGTGCTCCGGAAGCAGACCACAGCACTGGCCCTCCGTCTGGGTGTGCGGGGGCTCATGAATGTCCAGTTTGCCGTTCAGGATGGCGAAATCTACCTGATCGAAGTCAACCCGCGGGCTTCACGGACCGTCCCCTTCGTCTCCAAGGCGACGGGGCTGCCCCTGGCCAAGATCGCCGCACGGGTCATGGCCGGAAAGTCCCTGGCCGAACTGGGGATCCGGTGTCGGACGCCGTCCCGGCATTACGCCGTCAAGATGCCGGTTTTCCCGTTCGTCAAGTTCCAGGGTGCCGATCCCATCCTCGGCCCGGAAATGAAATCAACCGGCGAGGTCATGGGTTTCGGCCGCCATTTTGCCGAGGCCTATTCGAAAGCACAACGCGCGGCCGGGGTCGAGCCACCGGATGCCGGGACCGTTCTGATCTCGGTCCGGAATGCCGACAAATCGGCTGCCGTGGGTCTCGCGCGTGGCCTGGCCGAACGGGGATTCAGCCTCATTGCCACCCGGGGAACTGCCGCCACGCTCCAAGCGGCGGGATTGTCCTGCCGGGCGGTCAACAAGGTTCGCGAAGGACGACCGCACGTGGTGGACCTCATCATCGACGGTGACATTGATCTCATCGTGAATACCACCGAGGGCCGTGAGGCCATCGCGGAGTCGCGATCCATCCGGCGGGAAGCCGTTCATCATAAAATCGCCTACTATACGAGCGTGGAGGCCGCGCATGCGATGCTGACCGCGCGGGTCCACCGTGGGGAGGATTCGGTCTGTCCTCTCCATTTGTGGCTTGATGATGGAGGTTCCCGTTGAATCCCCCGGCAGCACCGACCCGTTATCCGATGACGCGACGTGGAGCCGAACGGTTGCGCGAGGAGCTCAAACGGCTCAAGGGAGTCGAGCGTCCCCGCATCGTGGCGGCCATTGCCGAGGCGCGCGCGCATGGCGATCTTCGCGAAAATGCTGAATACCATGCCGCCCGCGAACAGCAAAGCTTTGTCGAAGGTCGGATCCGGGAGATCGAGGAGCGGTTATCGAACGCGGATGTGATCGATCTCCGGGACCGGGAACCGGATGGCCGCGTGGTCTTTGGGGCAACCGTGATCGTCGAGGATACGGACCGGCAGGAACAGCTCTGCTATGAAATTGTGGGGGTCGATGAGGCGGAACTGGAACAGGGACGTCTGTCCCACACCTCGCCCTTGGCACGGGCCCTGATCGGCCGCGAGGAAGGCGATTCGGTGGAAGTGGTGGTTCCGGGAGGGGTGCTCCATCTCGAGATCGTCGAGGTCCGCTACGAGTAGGCGACCCCGAGGGCGGGCCGGGAGAGCTCAGGGGAGGGGACCTCACCCATGACCCGCCGCTCGACCCGCGGCTGGCTGGTGCGCCACCGGAAGGATCCCTATGTCCGCAAGGCCCGGCAGGAAGGATTCCGGACCCGGGCCAGCTTCAAGCTCGCGGAAATCGATCGACACGAACGACTGGTCCCAACGAGCGGGCTGGTTCTCGATCTCGGTGCGGCACCCGGAGGCTGGAGCCAGTACGTTCGCCGGCACATGACGGGCAGGGGACGTCTCGTGGCCATTGATCGCCTGCCGCTCAGTCCTCTCTCCGGTGTGGAAACCCTCGTGGCGGATCTCGAGGATACGGCCGGGGTGACCGGACAACTGGAGGCACTGGGCCTCGAGCGCGGAAGCGCAGCCCTTGTCCTGTCGGACATGGCGCCCAACCTCACGGGGGACCGGGTGGTCGACCAGGCCCACATGCTCATGCTCGGCCAGGCAGCGCTCGCGCTGGCGCGGATCTGGCTCGGGGCACGGGGTGCGCTCCTCATGAAGTTCTTCCAGGGGCCGGAATGTGCCCTCATGCGGGAGAGGCTCGAAGAGGCCTTCGTCCGAGTCAAAATCCTGAAGCCGGGTGCATCGCGCGCAGCGAGTGCCGAGCTTTACCTTTTGGCGCGGGATCCGCGCTTGGTGTAGGCTAATGGGGCTGAAGGAGTCGCCCCATGCGGTCCGGGGATTCGGCAGCGGAGGTAACTAGACGTGAATGAACGGTTGAAGACGGCTTTGCTCTGGGCGCTGGTCTTGGCGGCCCTGTTTTTCTTTGTCATGCATTTCGGCCAGAGCCCGAAAACGGCACAGTCGATCACCTTCTCCCAGTTCATGCGCGACGTGCATCACCATGATGTGACGGCCGTGACCCTGCAGGAAAGTCGGATCAGGGGTCAGTTGTCCTCGGGAACCGCATTCGAGTCCTATAATCCGCAGACCGACAATACCGAACTCATTGCCGAGCTCGAACGGGACCACGTCCGCATCATCGGCAAGCCGCCTCCCCAACCCTCTTTTTTCATGACTTTTCTCGAGGATGTGCTGCCTTTCGTCCTGCTCTTGGGTCTTTGGTGGTGGCTCATGCGCAGCATGATGCAGGGAGCAGGAGGTCGGGGGGCCTTGTCTTTCGGCAAGAGCCGGGCCCGTCTCATGACGGAGGATCAGGTGCGGATCACCTTCAATGATGTCGCCGGGGTCGACGAGGCCAAGGCGGAGGTCATGGAATTGGTTGATTTCCTGAAGGATCCCGGGAAGTTCCAGCGTTTGGGCGGACGCATTCCGCGAGGGGTTCTGCTGGTCGGTTCGCCGGGCACGGGCAAGACGCTTTTGGCCAAGGCCATCGCCGGCGAGGCCAAGGTGCCTTTCTTCAGTATCTCCGGGTCGGATTTCGTGGAGATGTTTGTCGGTGTCGGGGCCTCACGGGTGCGCGACATGTTCGAACAGGCCAAAAAGCACGCACCTTGCATTGTCTTTATTGATGAGATCGATGCGGTCGGCCGTCACCGCGGTGCCGGACTGGGGGGTGGGCATGATGAACGAGAGCAGACCCTGAATCAGCTTCTTGTGGAAATGGACGGATTCTCGGGGAATGAAGGGGTGATCGTGATTGCGGCAACCAACCGTCCCGATGTGCTGGATCCGGCACTGCTCCGGCCTGGCCGCTTCGACCGCCAAGTGATCGTTCCCCTTCCGGATGTCCGGGGACGGGAACAGATCGTCCGGGTGCACATGCGCCGTCTGCCGGTCGCTGATGATGTCCGTCCGGAAATCATCGCCCGCGGCACGCCCGGCTTTTCCGGCGCCGACCTCATGAACCTCGTCAATGAGGCGGCCTTGATTGCGGCGCACCAGAAC
>JAKARN010000228.1 GCA_021828425.1 Pseudomonadota bacterium
CTTAAGGATCTCGTAGTAATAGGGATTCCCCGGATCCCAGCCTTGGATTGCGCCGGCAGCTAGACTAAGTGTCGGGCGCGGAACGATGCGTTGGGGATCGAAAGACTCGTGGATGCCGAGGCCCTCGCAGGCTGGACAAGCACCTGCCGGGTTGTTAAATGAAAACAGACGCGGTTCAAGTTCGGGAAGACTGTAGCCACACACCGGGCAGGCATAGCGGTTTGACAGGGTCAGGAGAGTTTTTCTTGGATCTTCCTCAAGGGCAATTTCGATCAGGCCAGTTCCGAGTCCAAGAGCAGTGTCAATGGACTCGGCAAGTCGTCCGCCCAGTTCCGGGCGGACTCGAAAACGGTCAATGACTACGTCAATCTGGTGTTTGCTGCGGGGGTTCAATTTGGGCGGGCTATCAAGTTCCATGAGTTCACCGTCCAGTCGGATCCGGATGAACCCCCGTGCTTGGAGCATTTTAAAAAGCTCAACATAACTGCCCTTGCGTTCGCTGACAACCGGAGTCATGAGGAGGTAACGGCGTTCCAGCGGCAAAGTCAGAAGGCTGTCAACCATTTGCGAGACTGTGAGGGCATCAAGTGGGAGTCGGTGGTCCGGACAGCGGGGTGTCCCTGCACGCGCAAAAAGAAGTCTTAAATAGTCGTAAATCTCGGTGACTGTACCGACAGTCGAGCGTGGGTTATGAGAAGTCGATTTTTGTTCAATCGAGATAGCAGGTGACAGTCCCTCAATCAGGTCAACGTCGGGTTTATCCATGACCGACAAGAACTGGCGTGCATAGGCTGAGAGCGACTCGACGTAACGACGCTGTCCCTCGGCGTAGATCGTGTCAAATGCGAGCGAGGACTTTCCGCTACCCGACAAGCCGGTAATGACAACCAGCCGATCACGTGGCAGGTCTAGATTGATGTTCTGGAGATTATGGGTACGTGCCCCGCGAATGCGGATCTCGTCCATCCGGTCGTTCCGAAGGGGGAACCGCTTATTTTACCGGATTCGAGTTTGGAAAGTCTGGGAGGTCGGGTAGAAGCTTGCCGGGGTTGAGGAGTCCAATGGGATCAAAAACTTTTTTGATCTCGCGCATAAGAGAGAGCGAGACTTCATCTAGCTGCCAGAGCATGAAGGGGCGCTTGCTGACACCAATTCCATGCTCGCCCGAAAGAGCCCCATCAAGTCGAAGTACCAGTCGGAAAACCCCTTCCAGGGCTTGGTGGGCCCGCTGAGTCGCCGCTATATCTTCCTCGTCGAAGATGAGGTTGACATGGAGGTTCCCGTTGCCTGCGTGTCCGAAGGTCACGATGGTGGTTTCATGTTCGGCACCCAGTCTGGTCAAGCCGCTCAGGAGTTCTGGCAAGCGGCTCGTGGGAACCACGATATCCTCATTGATTTTTCCTGACCCTACCCGCCTCAGGGCCGGGGATAGTGACTTCCGTGCCAACCAGAGCGGGGCTGCAGCCTCCAAACTTTCGGCAACGTCGAGGTCTAAAGGCCCGTGCTGGCTGAGACACCTTTCGAGGCGGACCCGGTCGGCGTTTTCGAAGGGGCGATCTGACTCGATTTCGGCCAAAAGAAGCGCTTGGGCACCTTTTGGAAGCCCTGGAACTCTATCGCGGATCAGATCAATCGCGATTTTATCCATGAACTCGATGGCTGAAGGAGGGATCGGCTGATTCAGAAGGCCAATCAGGCTCTCGGTTGCGGCTTCTGGCGAAGCGTAGAAAGCACGGTAGGTGAGACGTTCCGTCGGACGTGGAACCAGTTTCAAGGTTGCCTCCGCTACGATTGCGAGCGTACCTTCAGATCCCACAATCAATCTCGTTAAGTCATAGCCAATCGCACTTTTGGTCGTCTTGACCCCGGTCCGGAATACATGTCCACGTCCATCGATAGCGACGAGTCCCAGCACGTGGTCCCGCGTTGTGCCGTAGCGGACTGCATGGGGTCCGCCCGCATTGGTTCCGATGTTCCCACCCACGGTCGAATAGGGTGCCGACGACGGATCCGGAGGCCAAAACAATCCCTCTCGAGCCGCAGTTTTTTGGATCGTTTCATTGGTTACGCCCGCTTGTGCGATGATCAACCGGTCGCGGGGTTCGAACTCCAGGATACGATTCATACGTTCGGTTGACATCACAAGGCCGCCCGCCACGGGGATGCTGGCTCCGGTGGTGTTGCTTCCGAGACCACGTGGCACGACTGGCACCCGGTGGCAAGCAGCCCATTCGATAATGCAACGGATCTCCTCAATAGTTTCGGGAAAGACGACGGCCTCCGGTTGGCTGGTCCTCCGGCTATTGTCATAACCGTAAGCCAGACAACTGGCCGGATCTTCACGGCAGCGCTCGGGGCCGAGCAGGAGACGGAGGGCCGATCGGTCCACTCCGCTGTTCATTTGGGAGGGAGGTGGCGGTCAATCACCGCACAGAAGGTATGCAGGATCAAAATGTGCATCTCTTGGATACGGGCAGTGGACTGGTCCGGGACCCGGAGTTCGATATCATTCGGGCGCAGCAGGGAGGCCAAGATCCCGCCGTCGCGGCCGGTCAGGGCAATGATTCCAAGCCCCTTCTCTTGTGCGACCCTTACAGCTGCGTTGACGTTGTCGGACTTTCCGCTTGTCGATAGCGCAACCAGGATGTCTCCAGCCTGTCCGAGGGCTCTCACGGGTTTGGCAAAGACTTCCTTGAAGGCATAGTCATTAGCGATCGAGGTCAATGTGGAGCTATCGGTCGTGAGTGCGATGGCGGGCAAGGGCTGGCGTTCGGATTCGAATCTGTTTAGGAGTTCCGCAGAAAAATGTTGCGCATCAGCGGCCGAACCTCCATTGCCGCAAATGAGGATCTTCCGTCCAGCAGTAAGCGCGGTGGTCAGAAGCAGAGCGGCACGACTCAGGTGTTCAACGAGAGCGGTACGGGTGCGGTGGCAGGTTTCGAGATGCTGTTCGAAGAGATGCTCAATGGCCGGATCAACGGTGGGCATGGAAGGATTCATTGAGAACTCCTGGACTTTAAAAGATTGTAAGCCAACCGCCGAACCGTCAGGAAAACCAAAAGGACTCACGGCTTTTCGCCCGGATTTCTTCGAGCAGATGGGCAAGGATGCCGTGTGGGTCCATGGGATCAGTTTCACGCCAGGCGAGGTAAAGCGGGGTAGATCCGGTCGGACTCAGAGTGCTACGGCGGGTCACCAAACGCCCGGTGGCAAGATCCTCACGGATCAGGTGTTCGGGCAAGTGCCCAACCCCCAGTCCTGCCAGGATGGCAAGACGTTTTGCGGCTTGGTCCGGTACACGCAGCAGGTCCTGACCCGGGAGAATTCCAAAATGCCCCGGCGAAAGAACGCGGGAACTGTCGATGGCTGCAACCGTTCGTTCGCGCCGGATTTTCTCTGGATCCAGAGGTTCCGGTTCCAGTGCCAGTGGGTGGTTGGGGTGCATGGCGAATTGGAATCGAACCTCCCCGATGGGTTCCAGGCGAAATATCCCCTCGGCAGGATAACCCTGCAGCGCCACGCCGAGGGCGAGGTCGGCCCGGCCGGTCTGGAGGGCATCCCACAAGCCGCGCAGCACTTCTGTGGTCCAGAGAATTTCCGGTGGCCTTTGATCAGGTGGTAGCCGGTTGATGAGCTCGATGATCTGTTCGGGGAGGATGAGGTCGCTCACAGCCATCCGGATCCGATATTGCCCCCCCTGACTCAAGGTTCTAAGGCGTTCAAACTTGGATTCACTGAATCCAAGTT
>JAKARN010000229.1 GCA_021828425.1 Pseudomonadota bacterium
CGGCGCGGATCGAGTGCGCCGCGATCGCGAGGGGATGATCCGCAAGTGATTGGGCGTAGTCCGCAAAGGCCGCGGGTGACGGGTGGGCGAAGCGCATCCGTTGCACCGGCTCCAGTGGCCGGTCGATCCCCCCCCGCTCGTAATACGCAAGGACCAGCCGCTGGCGGATTCCGGAGGTCCGGGCCGCCCGGATCACGGCCTCGGCCATGGCCGTTCCGGGAGTTCCATCCACCTCATGGTGGAGGTAAAAAAACTCGGCGACCGCCGTAAATCCGGCGGCCAGCATCTCCGTATAGGCGAGGACCGCAAGCGACTCCAGTGCCTCGGGCTCCATCTGCCCCGCCACCCGGTACATGAGTGCGCGCCAGCTCCAGAAATCAGCCGCGCCCTGCGCCTTTTCTCCCAGACCGACCAGTGCCCGCTGGAAGGCGTGACTATGGCCGTTCGGCATGCCGGGCACGGCCATCCATCCATCCCAGGGTCCGCTCGCCGGAGCGAGATCCAAAATCCGCCCGGCCCCATCGATCCCGATGGACTGGTCCCGAAGCCATCCTCCGGATGTGAGAACATAGCGGAACGCGAGCCGCCGGCCGGGAGATGCCCGCTCATCCATGTTTGATCTCGTCATCGACAATGTCCGGATCTGCTCCTGTGAACAGGACCTTTCCTGCCGGCCCGAAACCGCCATCGGCATCCAGGACGGACGAATCGCCACCCTGGCCCCTCCTCCCGAAGCCCCCCGCCGACGGCACCTCGACGGACGCGGCCGGCTGCTCCTCCCGGGATTTGTGGATTGCCACACCCACGCCATCTATGCAGGGGACCGGCTGGATGAGTACCTCGCCCGTCTTTCCGGACAGAGCTACGAAGCCCAGCACAAGGCGGGCGGCGGGATTTTCCACACGGTCCATGCCACCCGCCGGGCCTCTCTCGCAGAACTGATCGATCTCGGGGTCCAGCATGCGGTTCCGCTCATTGCCGAAGGGGTGACGACGCTCGAGGTCAAAAGCGGGTACGGACTCGAACGCGAGACCGAGATGCGCCTGCTCCAAGCCGCCCGGGCACTCGGCCCCATCCTCAAGAGCCGTATTGTACCGACCTTCCTCGGCGCCCATGTCCCGCCCCCGGGGGAGGACCCGTCCCGCTATCTGGAGCGGGTGAGGGAGGACATGCTGCCAGCCTGCCTCGAATCCGGGCTCACCCGTGCCGTCGACATTTATGTCGATACCATCGCTTTCGGTCCCGAACACCTCGACCGCCTGTTCGACAAGGCCAAAACGCTTTCCTGTTCGCTCCATGCCCATACCGACCAGCGGGCTCGGCTCGGCGCGACCGTTCGGGCCGCGGACTGGGGAGCATTGTCCTGCGACCACCTGGACGAAAGCGGTCCGGACGATGTCGCGGCACTTGCGCGAAGCGGAACCGTCGCCGTCCTCCTACCGACTGCGGCCCTGTTTTTGGGACAGTCCCGGAAACCCCCCGTGGACGCTCTGCGAAAGGCAGGAGTGCCGATTGCCATTGCCTCCGACCTCAATCCTGGAACCGCACCGGATCCAAGCCTGCTCCGCGCGGCCCAGGAGGCCGTCCGGCATTTCTCGCTCACACCGACCGAGGCCCTGCTCGGAATCACCAAAAACGCCGCCCGCGCCCTGGATCCCCGACCGGACTTCGGAACCCTCGCGGTCGGCCAGAGCGCCGACTTCAACCTCTGGGACCTGGGCCGGCCGGAATCCCTGCTCTACGCTCCGGGAGGGTGCCGTCCAGTCATGAGTTTCTATCGGGGAGAAAGACGATGAAGAGTGAAATCCTCGAAGGTGGTCAACTGAACCTCGCCACCCTGCGAGCCTGGGAAACCCGGCATCCGCAACTCGCGCTCGCAGATGCTGCCCGTCGGCACATGGAGGAAAGCGCCGCCACGGTGAGACGGCTGGCCCAGTCGGAGCGACCCTATTACGGTCTCAATACGGGGTTTGGAGCACTCGCCAACCGGCACATCGGCAACCGCCGGATCGAAGAACTGCAATACAACCTGGCGCGCAGTCATAGCACGGGAATCGGCCCCGCCCTCGCCCCAAAACTCGTTCGACGCATCCTTCTTCTCAAGGCCAACAGCCTGGCGCTCGGCCTTTCCGGTGTCCGGAGCCTCGTGGTCGATCAACTCCTGGCCTTCTGGAACCACGATGTGCTGCCGGAAATTCCCGAACGGGGATCGGTCGGTGCCTCGGGCGATCTCGCCCCGCTGGCTCACCTGGTCCTCGCCCTGATCGGCGAGGGGGAGGCCACCCAGGACGGGCGTCGGCTCGAAGGCCCGGAGGTCAACCAGGCCGCGGGTCTCCCTCCCCTCACGCTCGAGGCCAAGGAAGCTCTCGCCCTCCTGAACGGCACCCAACTGTCCACGGCCCTCGCCCTCGAGGGGTACCTTCAGGGGGAGACACTACTGGCCGGAGCGACCGCCATCGGTGCCCTGAGCACAGAGGCTTTGTGTGGGAGTCATGCTCCCTTCGACGCCCGGATCCATGAAGCCCGTGGACAAAAGGGGCAGATCCGGGTTGCCAATCACCTCCGAGCCCTGCTCACCGAGTCGGCGATTCATGAAAGCCACCGGGACTGTGACCGGGTGCAGGATCCCTATGCCGTCCGCTGCCTCCCCCAGGTTTTGGGCATGGTAGCCGAAACCCTGGGACAGGCGCGGATGGTTCTCACCCGGGAAATGAACGGGGTGACCGACAATCCCCTGGTCTTCGGGGAGACGATTCTCTCCGGCGGGAACTTCCACGCCGAGCCGGTCGCGGCGCAGGCCGACTTCATGGCCATCGCCCTTTCGGAAATCGGAGCCCAGAGCGAGCGACGCATCGACCTCTTCATGCGCCAGGTCAACCCGAAACTGCCGCCCTTTCTGGCACGGGAGCCGGGGGTTGAATCGGGCTTCATGATCGCCCACGTGAGCGCAGCCGCCCTGGCTTCCGAAAACAAGACTTTGGCCCATCCTGCGACGATCGACTCGCTTCCGACCTCGGCCGGCCAGGAAGACCACGTGAGCATGGCTCCCTGGGCCGGCTACAAACTGCTCATGATCGCCCGCAATGTTTCCACGATTCTCGGCATCGAGTGGCTCGCCGCGGCTGCGGCCCTGGACTGCCTGCGCCCGCTGACCACCACGCCTCCGCTGGAGGCACTCTACCGGAAAGCCCGCGAACGGGTTCCCGCCCACACCGGGGATCGCCGTCTCGATCGAGACATCCGCTCCCTGGCTGATCTCGTAGCTGATCCTATGACCTGGGCCGGACTCTGGCCTGCATCCGGGGAGACGGAGGACTGGTCATGAGCCCCACCAACGACCAGGTCCTCGAGGAACGGGCACGTGGGGGGGATCCCGAGGCCATGCTGGCACTGGGCCAGTCCCTTTTGTCCCAAAGCCGGCATGGAGAGCAGACGGAAACGGAAGGGCTCCAGTGGATCGATGCAGCCGGGCGGGCAGGACACCCCTTGGCTCCGCTTGTCCTCGGGGACTTCCACAGCCAGCGCATCACCGGCCCGGAATCCCTGGCACGGGCGGTTGCCGCCTATCAGGCCGCCGCCCAGGCAAACCTCCCTGCCGCTCTCGACCGGCTGGGGGATCTCTCCCTCCTCGGCTGGGGTTGCCCGGAAGATCCGGTACTCGCCGTGTCCTTGTATGGGAAAACGGCCGAACTCGGCTATCCCGTGGGATTCGGTCATCTGGCCTTCTGCCTGGATCAACACCCCCC
>JAKARN010000230.1 GCA_021828425.1 Pseudomonadota bacterium
CCGATCTTTCAAGGTTCCAAGGCGGGCCGAGATCGGGGATTTCGGTCATGGGTCTCAAAGTTGGATATTCTTCGGACAGTCTAGCGCGGAACCCCCTCTGACTGTCAACCTGATGGTTTTTTTATAGTTGACGACACAGCGCGCATCCGGGTCCGGTGCTTCTCCCGGGTCGCCATCATCGCGACCCACTCGTCGACGACTACGAAGACCTGTTCTTCACCGACCTCGCCCGGTTCAACCAGAAACGGGCCGACCGGCTCGTCTTCCCAAACGCCCAGCGACCCCACCATCGACTCGGCCAGAAAACACCCTTCTCCTTCCTCCTCGCGCACCAACTCGAGTGGCAAAAGTGGTGGACGCATACAAACGCTTGATCCCCGGAGGAATCACGCATAAACTAGTGATCCCCCCGGTTTTGTGACTCTGCATGCTGCGCGAATTTTCCAGACGGCGCCCGTGGGCTTCCCAGGCGATCCTAATCCTCACCCTTGCAGTCATCCCCTTGGGAACGGCACAGGCCCTGCCTGATCTTTACGTTGCCCAGGCAAACAACCAGACGCTGGCAGTCCTGAACACGGGCAACAATTTCAACGAAACCGCGACCGTCAGCACCCAGAAGGGCCCTACGGCCATTGCGGTCGCACCCATCGGGAGTCCCATCTATATCGCCAACTCGGCAAGTGGCACCGTCACCGTGATGAACGTGAACAACGTGGTGACCGGAACCATCCCGGTCGGAGCGGACCCCGATAGCATCGTTTTCAGCCCGGCCGGGAGTGCGGGTTATGTTGCCAGTGCTGGAGCCAACGATGTCTCCGAGATCGACGTTGCAACCTCGAGCGTGCTCCAGACCATTGCCGTAGGCGACCAACCGGATGGCATGGCCATGACACCCGATGGCTCCTTGCTCTTCGTTTCCAATCGAGGAGATGGGACGGTTTCGGTGGTCTCGGCCCCTTTGGCGGCCAGCTTGCTGACCATTCCGGTGGGCAAGGATCCGGGTGCGATCGCAGTTTCTCCCCGTGGATTCACGGTCTATGTGGCCAATACCGGCAGCAACAGCGTTTCCGTGATCAACCGGCACGAAAGAAAGGTAATCACGACGATCCCGGTGGGCAATGACCCGACCGGCTTGGCTCTCTCCCCCAACGGCAGCATTCTTTATGTGTCGAACACTGGGAGCGGGACTCTCACCTTGATCGACACAGCCACCGACAGCGTCGAGAGCACCCTCGATCTGGGCGGCGATCCCGCAGGACTCGCGATCTCACCATCGGGCGCCCATCTCTATGCCGTGGAACCCGGCCAAAACAGCGTACTCGTCATCAGCACCGCAACCCGCTCCGTCACAGAGACTCTCGGCCCCTTCGCCGGACCCGAATCCATCGATGGCTTCGTCGGTCCGGGCGATCTCATTGCCGTTGGCGGGGTCTACAACAGCATTGAAAATACACCGAGCCAAGATACGCTAGGTTGCAGCGATGTTCTGGGACGCGAGCGCGACTTTCAGCTCCTGGTCCCACCGATCCACGGCTCTGTCACGATCGTACCCAGCAGCGGCCTTTTCACCTATGTCCCGGACGCCAGCTTCTCCGGGGAAGATGCCTTCAGCTTCATCTGTGAAACGGTCGCGGGCGGGCCTTCGCCGGTTTCAGCGCCCGCCACGGTCAGCATTTTCGTGTCCTACCAGAACCCCAACGTGAGCAGTTCGAGCGCCCTGGCCCCCCTGACTCTTGCGGGTCTGGCTCTTATCCTGGCCACTCTCGGAATCCGGAAACGGAAGACCGCACCCCTACCTTGAAATCGCAGACCGACGCCCCCATCTAGAAAAACGTAGAGGGTGCCTTCACACCCTGCCCTTTCGTCATCTTATGGAGGTGTCACCATGTGGTTTGATCTCATGAGTCCATTCGAGACCGATTTCCCGTTCTTCAGCGAAATCGGGCCCTTCCGTTCGGCCCTGGAAAGCTGGTTCGCAGATTCGTTCAGCCGAGACCTCCGGGCCAGCCCAGCCGGCCGTTTCCCACTCATCAATATCGGGGAAACAGAACAGGAGTTCCGCGTCTATGTATTCGCCCCGGGAGTTGATCAGAAAGACCTCTCCGTAGAGGTCAAAGACGGCCTGCTCACCATCAGCGGAAAACGGGTCACAACAACCGAGAAGGAAGCCACGGTCTACCGGCAGGAACGCTTCAATGGTGAGTTTCTGCGAACCCTGAGCCTTCCGGACTCCGTTGATCCTGAGGCCATTACGGCCCAGGCCAAAAATGGAGTGCTCACCCTGATTCTTCCGAAAAAGGCCGCACTTCAGCCGAGACGGGTTGAAGTTCGCGCCGCCTGACCGGTATTCAAAGAGGAGGTAAGCAACCATGACCAGCCAGCAACTGAGTGCCCATGTCAAACCCCTGCCAGCCGCCCAAGATCCAGCCCAGGCGACCCGCCGGGAACCCGTGATCCTGCCTCCCGTGGATATCCGCGAGACAGCTGATGCGATCCTGATCGAGGCAGACATGCCCGGAGTATCCCCAGAATCTCTCAAAGTCGAGGTGGCGGATAGCCGACTCACCTTGGAGGGGACACTCGCGATTGACCTGCCCGAAGGCATGAACTCGGTAGATGCGGACCTGCGGGGGTCGCACTATCAACGGCAGTTTACGCTCGGGCAACAGAGCATTGATCCGGAAAAGATACGGGCCGAACTCAAGAACGGAGTGCTCCGTGTTTCGCTGCAGAAGCGCGAGAGCCACCGGACCCGGCGGATTCCGATCACGTCATGAACAAGGGACCCGCTCGTTTTTCCATGCCCCCCGGATTCCGGGGGGTTTTTTTGGTGCTTGCAATCCCAGACGGGACAGTGGAGCAGGGTCGCCGGCTCTCCCGGGCGGCACCCGCTCGCATGCGGAATCGACTCCCCCTCCTGCCGTGCGAACCTTTCCGGACTGGCCCGGTTGCTGCTGCTTGACACTCTCAGGGGTAGTACACTTGAAACTGAAGCGGGCGGGTCTGCCCGAGGGATTGGGAATCATCAAGCGCAGGAAACGCGAAGGAGATTGCAAAATGAGAATGGCAAACAAATTGTTTGTGATGGTGTTTTTTTATCTTTCATCAATCACTGCATGTCTAGCCTTGGCCCCTCCAAATCCGCAAATGCCCGGGATGCTATCCGGCTTGCTGCCCGGCTTCGGATCGTCGGCACCGCAAACCCGAAATGTCAGCCAAGATCCGAGGGTTGCGGTATACGAATGGAAGATTGGGAGCGAGAGAATATTCCAGATCAACAGTTCCACGGGGGAGATCATCGATGTTTTGACCGTCATGCCGAATGGACGTAGTCCAATGCTGGCTTTCTCCATGCCCGGCACGGCCGCAGCTTCCAACGATCCTCAACCCATGGCGAGCGGGGGGCAATGCCCGTGTTCCACTTCGGTTCTGGCCACAGGACCTTGGGGCGAGGTCATCGGCGTCTTTGGTGCCTCTGGAGACCTCCTGGACGTCATCGTCGTATGCAGCAACAAGGATTCCTGCACAATCCACGGTCAATAACCCCGGAAGGAGGATTATGGCTCCGGACATGAGCGCGAATCCACGCGGATGATCGGGGTCTAGGTCATCCGCTGGCGGAACCGGAGACTCTCGCGCTCGGGCGCCCCCCGGACCAGAAACCCCCAGAGCGCCCACGGATCCTTCCGCCGGAGCGCGCGTGCGAAAAGCTTGGCCAGGAGAAATCCCCGG
>JAKARN010000231.1 GCA_021828425.1 Pseudomonadota bacterium
GACCTCCCGGTCCGGTCCTTCGAGGTACCGGTCAGGTATGGAGGGGATGACGGGCCCGATCTCGCCGATGCGGCACACAAAGCCCACTTGGATCCGGAACATTGGATTGCATTGCACGCCGGTGTCATCTATGAAGTACTTCTGGTCGGCTTTGCTCCCGGATTTCCCTATCTTGCAGGGTTGCCGGAGGTATTGGCCGTGCCACGGCGGATCACACCACGGCTTCGTGTGGCTGCCGGCTCCGTCGCGGTTGCCAACCGCTTGTGCGGGATTTATCCCCGTGAAAGCCCAGGTGGCTGGACCTTAGTTGGCCGCACGGATTGGATTTGCTTCGATCCCGGGCGGTCCCCTCCTGCCCGTTTTGCAATTGGAGACCAAGTCCGTTTCCATCCTGAGAAGGGTTTCAGATGAAACGGAGTGCAGAACAGGGGGTGGGGCAGGTTCTCGTGACCGAAGCCCGAGGATGTGTGACCCTGCAGGACGAGGGTCGCCATGGATTCCAGCGTATCGGGGTGTCGGTCGGTGGGGCCATGGATCCCCATGCCGCAGAGCTGGCCAACCGCCTTGCCGGCAATCCGGCGGACGCAGTCTTGATCGAACTTGAGAGGTCAAGCCGACTGGCCCTCCGTTGTGAGGGGTTGAGCAGACTCGCTCTCGCCGGTGCCTGCGTTCCGGTCCGTTTGGATGGGCGACCGGTGCCGTTCTGGGCTCGTATTGAAACCAATCCATCGCAACCGTTCGCGATCGGGATTGAGGCAAACCGGGAGTCTGGACGCTGGAGTTACTTGGCTCTTTCAGGTGGATGCCGACTAGTCCCGGTGCTCGGCGGGTTTGGAACCGACCTCCGTGCGGGTTGGGGAGGTGTGGAGGGCCGAGTGCTCCGTTTGGGGGATCGGATTACGCTGGGACGGGTTCCCAAGCAGTCGATGGAACATTCCGGTCGGTCCGGTTGGCACATCCGGAGTCAGGTCTCCCCTGACTTGAGACCATCGTCCGGGATCCAGGCCCGGGTCCTGAGGATCCTGCCGGGAAGTCACTGGAATGCTTTCCCTCCTGAGGTCCGTCAACGCTTTCTGAATGCTCACTACTTGGTTACACCAGATTCCGATCGCATGGGTTATCGCCTATCCGGGCCCCTCCTCCATCCGGATCCGCTGCTTGAGATAGACTCTGAACCGGTGACGTTCGGCTCGATTCAGATTCCGCCTGATGGATCGCCCATCGTCCTCATGGCGGATCATCCCACACAGGGTGGATACCCACGCCTGGCCGAGATCATCAGTACAGACTTGGGGATTCTGGCACAATGCCGGGCCGGAACGAAGGTGGAATTCCGACACGTTGACGAACAAGTCGCCCTCATGGCCCTTCGGGAGTGGCGTCAAGGGATGGCGCGTCTCTGGGTCGGGCTTGGTTCCGGGAATGAGGCCCGCTTTCGCGGAAAGGCGTAGCATGCGTGAGAAAGCGGAGACCAGATCCGTGTGGTCGATTGATCTCAACGCCGACCTCGGCGAAAGTTTCGGTGCATGGCGGATGGGCGATGATGAGGCCGTGCTGTCTTGGGTCAGTTCCGCGAATATTGCCACGGGCGCCCATGCGGGCGATCCGCTGACGGCGGTGCGTACGCTCCGCTGGGTCAAGGCCCGGGGGGTGGCACCCGGGGCGCATCCCGGCTGGCCGGATCTCGCAGGTTTCGGCCGGCGCCCCCAGACCTTTTCGCCGGACGAGACCTACGCGATCGTGCTCCACCAGCTGGGTGCGCTTCAGGCCTTGGCCCGAGGCGAGGGACTGGTTCTCCACCATGTGAAACTCCATGGCGCCCTCTATCACCAGGCGGCCAGCGAACTGGTCTATGCCGAGCCCGTGGTGGAAGCCATCGCGGCCATTGATCCTGCCCTTTTCGTGTATTGCCCGGCCCTAAGCGTCTTGGCGGACCAAGTAAGACGGCGGGGTCTGCGGGTCGTTGCCGAGGGATTTGCCGATCGCCGTTACCGCCCTGATGGCCGGCTGGTTCCGCGTACCGAACCCGAGGCACTCATCCGTGACCCGGATGAGGCCGGCCGCCAGGCCTTGGCGCTGGCGCAGCGCCCGGCTGGAGAGACTCAGACGGTTGCGACGATCGGACTGCATGGAGATGGCATCGAAGCCCCCCGCCTAGCCCGTCGCGTCTATGAGATATTGACCGGTGCTGGCGTCGTGATTGCCCCACCGGACGCGGCCGGGGCGTGAGGCTCAAGCCGCTCATCGACCGGGCACCAGCGGCCTGGCTCCTCGCCATGACCGTGATCTGGGGCTATACCTTCGTTGTGGTGCAAGCCGCAGTGGCGCATATCGGGGTTGTCGAATTCTTGGTTTTGCGCTTTGCGGTCGCGGCCTTGGCGCTTGCGCCTTGGGCATTTCGCGAGGCTCGGATCCATGAATGGCGGGTCGGATTGGGTCTGGGCGGCACACTGGCGCTGGGCTACCTGTTCCAGACATGGGGGCTCGAGCGCGTGACCGTGACCGAGAGTGGGTTCCTGACCGGCTTGTTTGTGGTTTTTGCGCCGATTTGGGCTGCAATCCTTTATCGGGTGCACTTAGGTCGGCGAAACATCGTGGCGGTGGCGCTCAGCATTGCTGGGCTGGGATTTCTTCTTGGGGGCTGGAATTTTCACCTCACGGCAGGTAGCCTCCTCACAATCGCCGGTGCCCTCTGCTTCGGGTTGCAGATTGCGCTCCTCTCGCGATTGGGGCCGAGTTGTCGTACCGGAGCCCTCACGTTTACCCAGATGGCGGCCATGACCCTGTGGTTTATCCTGCTTCTGCCGGCTGGAACACACTGGCAGGATCCGCTCAGCGGGAAGCTCGTCCTCGCGCTCCTCGTGACGGGTATTGTAGCTTCGGCCTTTGCGTTCTATGTGCAAACCCGAGTACAGCAACGATTGTCGGCCGCGCGAACGGCTGTGATCCTCGTGACTGAACCGTTTTTCGCGGCTCTCTTCGGACACTGGCTGAACCACGATCCTCTGACCGGCCCAGTGGTTATCGGAGCGGTTCTGCTTTTCCTCGGTATGCTGGTCTCGGAGTTGGGGTTAGGCCCCTTTGGGCGTATCGGGAGATGACCCTTCCGCCACGGTGAGTGGATGCCTCCGGATGGCAGTGTGGCTACATCGGGTTGAGACAGGAGAGGTGTATCGCGTGAAACGGCTTTCTACCGGGGGGCACGGGCGTGAGGATGGCTGTGTCCTGATGCTTCTTGACTGAGAATTGCTTTTTAAGAGATAATATCGGGCTTTCGCAGCCGAGCCGGAGGGGTACCCAAGCGGCCAACGGGGGCAGACTGTAAATCTGCTGGCTTTTGCCTTCGTAGGTTCGAATCCTACCCCCTCCACCAGATCCGTGGAAGGGGGGAGGCGGGTGTAGTTCAATGGTAGAACCTCAGCCTTCCAAGCTGATGATGTGGGTTCGATTCCCATCACCCGCTCCAGCTTGTGCAGGTGGGCGAGCCCATATAGCTCAGCTGGTAGAGCACTTCCTTGGTAAGGAAGAGGTCACCGGTTCAACTCCGGTTATGGGCTCCAGGTTCCGGTCGGGTGCAAAAGCTTCCCCCGGTGTCCTGGTCGCCGGGTTCATGATCAACAAGAGGTAGAGTCACATGTCGAAGGGGAAGTTTGAGCGGACGAAGCCGCACATCAATGTGGGGACGATCGGTCATGTGGACCATGGGAAGACGACGCTG
>JAKARN010000232.1 GCA_021828425.1 Pseudomonadota bacterium
GACGTTCCGGAAGAAAACGTGGCATTTGATGAGAATCGTCCAACGATCGATCTCAATGCCCTCAAGAAGATGTCCCCGACGGAGCTGATCCAGCTTGCTGAGTCCCTGTCCATCGAGGGAGCGGCCAGAGCCCGCAAACAAGAAGTCATTTTCTCTATTCTCAAAGCCAAGGCTCGTGGTGGTGAGATCATTGTTGCTGAGGGTGTTCTCGAGATCATGCAGGATGGTTATGGGTTTCTGCGCTCGGCGGACAGCTCCTACCTTGCAGGGCCGGATGATGTTTACATATCCCCGAGCCAAGTCCGGCGCTTTAACCTCCGGACCGGCGATACGGTCCTTGGGCATGTACGACCCCCCAAGGAGGGAGAACGCTATTTCGCGCTTCTTCGGGTGGATCGCATTAACTATGACCACCCGTCCAATGCTCAGAACAAGATCCTGTTCGAGAATCTGACTCCGCTGTTCCCCAGAACCCGTTTCAAAATGGAACGCGGAACAGGGAGCACAGAGGATCTGACGGCACGCATCATCGATATGGTGGCGCCTATCGGCAAGGGTCAGCGCAGCCTCATCGTGTCTCCTCCCAAGGCTGGGAAAACGATGATGCTTCAAAACATCGCGCAGTCCATCACGGCGAATCACCCGGAGGTCTACCTCATCGTCCTGCTTATTGATGAGCGACCCGAGGAAGTGACGGAAATGAGTCGCTCGGTCCGAGGGGAAGTCGTCTCCAGTACCTTCGATGAGCCGGCATCGCGACATGTCCAGGCAGCAGAGATGGTGATCGAGAAGGCCAAGCGCCTGGTGGAGCATAAACGTGACGTCGTCATCCTCCTGGATTCAATTACCCGTTTGGCTAGAGCCTACAATACCGTGGCTCCGGCATCCGGGAAGGTTCTGACCGGAGGCGTTGATGCAAGTGCATTACAGCGGCCCAAGCGGATTTTCGGTTCGGCCCGGAACATTGAGGAAGGTGGCAGTCTGACCATTGTCGCCACGGCACTGATTGATACGGGTTCGCGGATGGATGATGTGATCTATGAGGAATTTAAGGGGACCGGAAACTCGGAAATCCACTTGGATCGCCGGATCTACGAAAAGCGAATTTTCCCGGCCATCAACATCAACCGTTCGGGAACCCGTCGTGAAGAACTGCTGGTCACCCCTGATGAGCTGCAGAAACTGTGGATTTTGCGCCAGCTTTTGCATCCCATGGATGAACTGGCAGCCATTGAATTCCTGCTCTCGAAACTCAAAGAAACGAAGGTCAACAGCGAATTCTTCGATTCCATGAAGCGCTGAAAGCACTCAGGTAGACGGGGTGTTAAGAATCTTCCGGACCAGAACCGACCCGTGCGGGTTGTAGCCGAGCTGCTGATAGAAGGAAAGAGCCTCAATACGACTGTCCAGAAAGACGGTATCCAGACCATGTGCGGTCGCCCAGGTTTCCCCCCAGTGGAGCAGTGCCCGTCCGATCCCCCGACGACGCCAATCATGACGGACCACCAAGTCATCAATGTGGAGGAAGGCCCCGCGTGAAAAGGTTTCGACCGGACGCATCCCCATGACACCGGCTGCTTCCTCGTCCAGCCACGCGACAACCACCTCATACCCATAGTATTGGTGCTGGTACCGCCAGCGGTGCTCGAAGGTGGACAGGTCCAGTGCTTCACGCAACTCGTTCAGTACCGCATGGATCTGTTCTCCATGGATACCCGGTGGGCAAAGCTCAATGCGACAGTTTGTGGACAGGATCATGAGCCAATGTCTTTTCGATACTGCATGCCGGCAAAATGCAGATTCTTGATCCGGTCATAAACCCGGGCACGGGCCTGGGCTAGGCTGCTGCCACGCCCGGTGACGGAGAGCACCCGACCTCCACTACACACGACCTGCCCGTTTCTCCGTCCCGTTCCGCCGTGGAAGATCTTGAGATCAGTGTCTACTTCCGGCACCTCGAGGCCGTCGATTGGCTCGCCCTCACTGGAAGGTGCTTCTGGATACCCGGATGAGGCAATTACCGTGGTGAGTGCGACTTCTGGCCGGGAAGTCCAGCGGATCTTGTCCAAACGTTTCTGCACGGTGGCTTCAAAAATCGCATGAAGGTCATCCACGAGACGGAACAGAATAACCTGGGCTTCTGGATCTCCGAGACGGCAGTTGAATTCCAGGAGGTTCGGTTTCCCGCTCTTGTCGACCATGATTCCAGCGTAGAGGAACCCTTGGTAGGGATGTCCGGATTGTGCGAGTGCCTGGAGTGTCGGCTCGATGATCTCGCGACAGATGCGAGCCTCCACTTCGGGTGTGACACGGTTGGCAGGCGAGAAAGCGCCCATGCCCCCCGTATTGGGGCCACGATTGCCGTCCTTAAGCCTTTTGTGGTCCTGGGTGGAAGGGCAAGGCAGATAGCTCGTCTCTTGGGCCAGCACGATATAACTCGTTTCCCAGCCCTCCAGACATTCTTCAACGAGCAGGCCCTCCTGTCCACCGGGCAGCTGTGAGAGCTTCTGGACCGCTGTCTCCGCCTCTTCCCGCGAGGTTGCAATCACGACCCCTTTCCCACCACATAGTCCAGAGGCCTTGATCACAACCGGTAGGGGACAGGTCGCAACGTCTCGGAGGGCATCCTCTGGCTTTTCGTGGACACGGGCTGGTGCCGTCGGAATACCATGCTGTTGGCAGAATCGCTTACAGGTGATCTTGGATCCCTCCAGTCGGGCGGCATCCTGTCGTGGACCAATGACAGCTATGCCCTGAACCGCCAGACGATCGGCCAGTCCGAGTACAAGCGGAGCTTCTGGGCCGACGACGACGAGGTCCATGTTTTCCTGGCGGGCAAAAGTGGCCAAGGCATCCACTTCGTGAGCTTCGATTGAAATATTTCGCGTTTTGGGTTCTTGGCCGGTTCCGGCATTACCTGGAGCCACCCACAATGCCCGGGTTTCTGGTGAACGGGACAGCGCCCAGACAAGGGCATGTTCTCGTGCGCCTTGTCCGACGACAAGAATTCGCGCACCAGGTCCTTGATGGTTCATGTTTCTCCAGCGACAAGGTCAGTGACGGAAATGACGCAGGTTGGTCAGCAGCATGGCCATGTTCCGGTTATCCGCCGCTGCAGTCACATCCTGATCCTTGAGGGAGCCTCCTGGCTGGATGATAGCGGAGATACCGAGGGCACCGGCTGTCTCGACCACATCTGGGAACGGTAGAAATCCATCCGAGGCCAAGACTGCGGATTCCAAGGAAAAGCCGGCTCGGTCGGCTTTTTCCTTGGCGATCAGGAGACTGTCAGGTCGGTTCGGTTGTCCGCCGCCGATACCTACTGTCCGGCCTTGCCGGACGAGAACGATGGCGTTGGAAGGGACTGTCCGTGCGACATGCCAAGCAAGTCGGAGGTCTGCCCATTCGCTTTTGCTGGGCTGGCGACGGGTGACGCATTGTAACCGGACCTCGTCGAGGAGGATCTGGTCGGCTTCCTCAACTACATATCCTCCAGCGACGGACCGGAGTGTTCCGGATGGGGGAGAGTCTCCTCGGGCCCTTTCCTGGAGCTGGATGGCACGAACCTTGGGTCGTTTGTGAAGCAACGCCAATCCTTCCGGCGTGAAACCGGGAGCCACCAGGATTTCGACAAACTGTCGTTGAAAAACTGCGGCCAACAAGTCGGCACCGACCCATCGGTTGAAGACGATGATTCCGCCAAACGCGGAGA
>JAKARN010000233.1 GCA_021828425.1 Pseudomonadota bacterium
CCTCGAAAATCCAGGATCCGGATCTCATTTATCCCAACCAGAACCTCAAGATCGTTCTGAATCCGCTGAAGAGTGCCGTCCACAGCGCCGTGCATTACGCGAAGACGCGGGGTCCATGGCGCAAGGGTCAGGCCCTCCACAAGGATCATGCGTGGCTGGCTTCCCAGCAAGGCTCGCCTTTCTAGGGCTAGCTTTGCGCCTGCCCGCGGCATGAGACGGGAGATCCCTTTAGACCCCGGCCCTCGCGGCCGGGGTTTTTTTTTCGTGCTTTTGCGGTTCGGGCGAGACCGGGCCGCTGCCCTGTCAAGGGGGTGCTGTCATGGAAACGCGGCGACTTTGCGTTCTACACTCAACTGAGTTCTGGGGCCAGGGGTGTTCCGTGTCCAAGGTGGCTTGGTGAAAAAGCCCGCTTTTCCGGAAGCGGCTGGGGGTGGGGACCCCGAGAGACGACCGGGTGGATCGGCACCCCGAAGCGCGGTTGGGAGAACTGCCCGGCCCGCCCCACGGAACGTTCCGGATTCTTTCCAGAAAAATCCCTCCTCACCCATTTCCCATCCGGCTGATCCGCCATCCGGTCCGGATGCGGGTGATCTGGATTTTAGTGATCCCACGATTCTCAATCCCTGTTTCTTGGGTTCGAGCGGCGAGAACGGGGAGATCTTCGAACGGCTGCTCGTGGATCTGGTCCGGGACCATCTCTATTGGCGACGCAACTTCCACCCCGAGGACCCGCCGTCCATACCGGTTCTTGCGATGCATGAACCGTCCTACGTGGCGTTTATCGACCGGCTGAGAACCGAACTCAATACCCTGACCGCGTCGCTCAAGCGTTCAGTACCCTTTTTCCATCCGCGATATCTCGGCCACATGGTTTCCGACACCTTGTTGCCCGGGCTTTTGGCCCAACTGGTGACAACGCTCTACAACCCCAACAATGTGAGTCCGGAAGCCGCCCCGGTCACGCTGGCACTTGAGCTCGAAGTGGGACGTCAGTTGGCCCGGATGTTCGGATGGGAAACCGATCCCGGGAAAACCCCGTGTGCCTGGGGCCACCTGACTTCGGGCGGAACCCTTGCGAATTTCGAGAGCCTGGTCAACCTTCGTGCCATCCGTTGTTATCCCCTGGCACTCCGGGAGGCACTCCTCGCGGTCGACGGTGCAGCCGGATTCACTTTGGAGGACGGCCGCTCTTTGGCCGGGCTGGATGACTGGACGCTCTTCAACCTTCCCTTGGAAGAAGTCATGGGCCTGCCGGCCCGGCTTCGGATCCCGCCGGACGATCCGGCCGCGCTCCGGGTCTGGCACGATCTCCACGACCAGATCGAGCTCCTGCGCATTGAAAGTTCCGGACTCGTGGATTTTGCCCGACGCCATCCCCTGTGTTCAAGGATCCTGATCCTGCTTCCCCGAACGGCGCATTATTCTTGGCACAAGGCCGCCCGCGCCTTGGGTTTCGGAACCGGGCAACTCGGATTTCTGCCGGTTGACTCGAAGATGCGCCTCTCGCCGCCCGGCCTGGAATCCCGGCTGGAGGATGCCTCGCGGAACCGGACCCCGGTTCTCGCGGTGGTGGCCATGCTGGGCACGACCGAGTTTGGAACGATCGATCCCCTCCACGAGGTCGTCGAGCTCCGGCGCCGGTTCAGAACGCGGGGATTCGAGTTCGGATTGCATGTCGATGCCGCCTGGGGAGGGTATCTGGCCTCGATCTTCCGGGATCCGGACGGACGCTTCGTTCCTGTGGATCAGGTCCGGAAAGGTCTTGCCCACTTCCCGTCCGATTCGGTGTACGCGAGCTTCCAGGCCCTGGCCCATGCCGATTCCATCACAGTGGACCCGCACAAGCTGGGATACCTGCCCTATGGGATCGGGGGCATTGTCTGGCGCCACCGCGGGGTCCTCGACTTTCTGGGCGAGCGGGCGCCCTATGTCTTCGATCCAGAGACCTCGGGACCGTCCGTCGAGCCCTTGGGGCCCTATATTCTTGAGGGGTCAAAACCCGGTGCCCAGGCCGCAGCCTGCTGGGTCACGCACCGCGTGATGCCGCTCGACCGTTTCCATCTGGGGCGTTTGCAGCGCTTTACCATCCTCGCGGGCGAGTACTTCTATGATCACCTGCCGAACCTGGCCGAGCGCCTCCGGGGGCGGGCCCGGGTTCTCGTGCCCTTCGAGCCGGATACGAACCTTCTTTGTCTTGCGATCAATCCCGAGGGAAATGCGTCCCTCTCTGCTGCCAACCGCTTCGGCGAGTCCTTATATGCCCATCTTCGCATCGATCCCTCACGGCCGGTCCAGTTGCGCGACTTTTTCAGCTCCCATACCCGGGTCTCGGCCGAACTGCTGGGGCCGGAGAACTGGATCCGGACACTCGATGCGTTGGGCATCGACCCGGCGGCGAAGGCCGGGGAGGGCGAGCGCCCCAGTCTTTTCCTGTTGCGTCATACCCTGATGAATCCCTGGCTGCTGGATTCCCGCGAGGGAGCCAATCCGCTCGATCGTTACCTCGAGTACTTGGAAATGTTGATCCGCGCTGAACTGGAACAGGGAAGCTGGCGACGTCCCGATCCCCGTTCGGATCTCCCTTCCATACCGTAAGGGGTGAGACCGCCGGGTCAGTCCGGCTCTCGGGTGCGTTCGAGACTCTTCCGGACTCGGAGAAGACGTTTTCGCACGTTCCCGGCGAGTGCGGGGATCGACGCATTTTCCGTAAGCCCAAGAACTGCCTCGGGGTCCATGAACGAGACCCGGGTGCACGTCGGCCGGATTTCCCGGACCACGACATTGCAGGGGAGAAGCAGGCCGATCTCGGGATCTGCGGAGAGTGCCTCGTGGGCCAACTGCGGATTGCAGGCTCCGAGGATCTGGTAGGGCAAAATCTCGACTCCGAGCTTGCGCCGGAAGGTAGCCCGGACGTCGATGACGGTGAGGATGCCGAAACCTTCGCGCTCAAGGGCTTGGGTGGTCCGTTCGAGAACCCGGTCAAAGGGCTCGGGGACTTCAATGGAAAATCCGTACATGGAAGATCTCCCGGGTCAGGGTAAAGAGATCGGCCTGCGGGCCGTGCTTCCCGGCCATTTCCGCCCGGAGAAGGAAGACAGGTGCAAAAAGGAAACGGTGGGGTGTTCGAACCTCCAGACCAGCTGGGTTCCAAAGTAGGAGAGGGCGAGAGCGGCAAAGGCGGCCAGGGTCCACCCGGCAGCCGTCCGGCCGCGCCAGCCGAAGCGATGGTGTCCCCACAGCAGAAGGCCGAAGAGGATCCAGGCCAGGATGGACAGCATCACCTTGGGCCAGAGCCCCAGTGGACTCAGGATCCGGAAATAGGCCAATCCGGTGCCCAGTGCCAGGGTCAGGAGCAAAAACCCCGCAATCAGGTATTGGAAGAGCATCCGTTCGATCACCAGGAGGGGAGGGAGGCTGCCGGGTCCTGCCGGATCTGCGCGGCGCAGGCGGGACTCGCGGATCCAGAGCAGGATGGCCAGTGCGGCCGCGACGCCCAGCATGCTGTAGGCGGTCAGGGAAATCAGGATGTGGGCGTCGAGCAGGAGATGGTCGGTCCGGAGCAACAGCTCACCGGCCGGATGGAGGACCTGCGTGAGGAGGGCCAGGGCCGTGAGCGGGAAGGCCACAAGCCCAGCGCTCAAAACGGGTTCAAACCAGGACCCTCCCCAGACGACCAGGCTGATCATGAATCTCACGCGCACCACAACGTGG
>JAKARN010000234.1 GCA_021828425.1 Pseudomonadota bacterium
TCTCAGCCTGCCGGATCATTTCCATAACGGCTGGATCCCGTTCATCGTACTCAAAAGCCACCATCGCGGAATCACGGTCCACTCCGAGCGTCAACTGGGTTAGATCGTTGCTTCCAATCGAGAACCCGTCAAAGCGCTTGGCAAATTCATCGATCAAAATCACGTTGCTTGGAACCTCACACATCGCGTAGAGGCGGAGGCCCCGCTGCCCGCGGGCTAGCCCGAGATCAGCCATTCGGGCGAGAATCCGGTCCGCCTCTTCAAGGCGCCGAACGAAGGGGATCATGAGAACCACGTTTTCAAAGCCCCAATCTTCTCGGACCCGGCGCATGGCCGCACATTCCAGAGCGAAGCCTTCCCGATAGGAGGGATGGTCATAGCGGGAAGCCCCCCGGAAACCCAGCATGGGATTTTCTTCGACGGGTTCGAAACTGCGTCCACCCAGCAACGAGGCGTACTCGTTGGACTTAAAATCCGACATGCGGACCACGACCGGCTTAGGCCAGAAGGCGGCAGCGATGGTCCCGATCCCCTGAGCCAGCCGTTCCACAAAAAAATCCTCGGGGCGATCATATCCCCGAACCAGTAGCGTTAAGGCCGCTCGATCCCGTGCATCAGTTACCCGATCGGGGTGAAGCAGGGCCAGAGGGTGTGCCCGGATGCTGCTGCTGATGATGAACTCCATTCGAGCCAATCCGACCCCGTCGTTGGGGAGAAAACTCGTCTGGAAGGCAATGTCCGGATTACCCAAGTTGACCATGATCCGGGTCTTCGGGCGCGGAACCGCCTGGAGATCGGTGCGTCTGACCTCAAAGGGCAGGATACCGTCATAAACCACCCCGTCATCCCCTTCTGCACACGAGACGGTAACCGCCGTGCGATCGCGGAGCTGGGTAGTGGCTTCCCCGGTGCCGACGATCGCTGGAATGCCGAGTTCCCGAGCGATGATCGCTGCATGGCAGGTGCGCCCACCTTGATCCGTCACGATGGCAGCAGCCCGTTTCATGACCGGTTCCCAGTCCGGGGTTGTGATCTCGGAAACCAGGATGTCTCCTGTCTGAAAACTGGCAAGGGCCTCTACCGATCGGATGATTCGAGGCGAGCCTGTGGCGATCCGGTTCCCCACCGCTCGTCCGCGGACGAGCGGGGTTCCGGTTTTTTCCATGTGAAACTCTTCAAGGATTTGCCGGGGCTTGCGCGATACCACCGTTTCAGGCCGTGCCTGAACCAAGTAGAGATGGCCATCAAGCCCGTCTTTGGCCCATTCAATATCCATCGGGCGGTCCTCTCCCGCTCTGCGACTATAGTGGGTCTCAACCTTCAATGCATACTCAGTCAGAACGAAAATCTCATCGTCTGTGAGGCAGAAACGCTCCCGTTCTGACTCCGTCGTCTCCTGGATCCGGGTTCCTGAGGGTTCGGATGAACCCGCATAGACCATCTTGATCTGCTTGCTCCCGCGACGGCCGCGAAGTACGGCCTGGTGTCCCTGTTTGAAAGTGGGTTTGAAGACATAAAATTCATCCGGCTCCACTTGGCCCTGAACCAGAGTTTCGCCGAGACCCCAAGTGGCCGTGATAAAAACCACGTCCCGGAACCCGCTTTCCGTATCGAGCGTAAAAAGGACTCCACTCGAGGCTAGATCTGACCGCACCATTTTCATGACCCCAATGGAAAGGGCCACGTCGAATTGTCCATAGCCCTGTCGGGCGCGGTAGTGGATCGCCCGATCGGTAAACAGGCTCGCAAAGCAGTGCCGACAGGATTCGCGTAAGGCGACCTCGCCCTGAATATTGAGGTAAGTTTCCTGTTGCCCCGCAAAGCTTGCCTGCGGCAGATCCTCTGCCGTAGCCGAGGATCGGACGGCCACAGACAGTTCAGGGCCATACTCTTCTCCGAGGCGCCCATATGCCTCCAGGATCTCCCGTTCCACGGCAACTGGCAGACCTGCCGCATAAAGGATTTCCCGGGCCTGGGCTCCACGCTCTGCCAGTTCGTTTACCTGATCCGTGTTGAGCCCTGATAAGACGCGTTCCAGTTCCTGGCGCGTGTTGCCCTGATCGAGAACCGCCTGATAGGCATCGGCGGTGATGGCAAAACCGTTCGGAACACGGATACCCTGTGGTCTAAGTTCCCGATAGAGCTCTCCCAGCGACGCATTTTTGCCACCCACCAGGGGCAGATCTTTCAATCCAATCTCTTCAAAAAAACGGACATATTGCATGCTCATGGCTCCCGTTGTGGTCCGACTGGACAATCGCCATACCCTAATCTGACGTTGACCAACTCACACCTCTAAAAGTTGACAATATCGCCGATGACGATTGAGCTCGCAGGAACTCCGGGGGCATGCACGGTCGGAAAGGCAACGGTCAGATAGTAAACCTGCCCATAAGCACTGCGGAGATCGCCAATCCGAATCCCGCCCCCGATATCCTGATAGGTCCGGCTCCAATGTGATGGCGAGAGTTCGTCAATCCGAGCCCAATCGGCGTAAACCACGAAACCAAGAACAAACGTGTGAAAAAGCTCAATCGGGGTCACGATCCGATCCTCGATCGTTCCCGACCAGAGACGTGTTCCTAGCCGGAAAAAATTGGGATATCCCCGAAGACCCTGGATGCCGCCAATGTAAAGCAGATTGTCAGGCACCGGATTGACCTCGAACTGATAGCCCCCGTGGAATACCAGAGTCTGGTCTGGGAGCATCTGGTTATAGTAGGTGCCCTGAACCTCGCCAGTTTCATTCTGCCAAGCATTTGCCTGCCGACGAGCCTCCCAGCTGGCGGAAGCCAGGAACAGATCATGCCCAAAAACCCGGGTTCCCGTATCGACCGAAAAATCCAAGGTCGAGGATGACCCGAGACTACCGAGCCAAATAGGATCATAAGACCAACTGGCATTGATGGTCCAGCCTAGGTTATAGTCCTCGACACGGTCGATCAGCCGAATGTTCTCAAAACTCCGATACCGGTCCTGGAAAAGCTGCCAACCCACGGTCGGCCCATTTTCCGTACGGTCGACCAGCGCGAGGGGAAGCGCGCTATAGCCGGGTGTCAGACTGGATGCCCCATAGCTTTCCGAACGCCTGCTCCATCCGACGAAGAAGCGTTCTCCCGTATCATGGGAAAAACTCAGCAAGCGCCCATAGTCGACACTGAAATCATTGATGCGGCTGGGTATGCTTTCAGCGAGTGTGCCGTTTTCAAACAGATCCAGGTTTTCCTGCTGGGAGGATCCGGTAAAGGTCAGCGCCCACGGTTCGCGGTCGCGGTAGAAAGGTCGTCCCACCGTCAGTTCCTTGAGAAACCCGTCTGAAAAATGGTCATATTGGGCAAGACCCGTCCATCGAGTTCCCATGATGGCTGGATCCTCATAGGTGAAGAGGGTCCCGCTTCGCTCAAAGGTTTTCTCCCAGCCCACTAAAAGTACCTTGCCGAGTCCGAGGAAGTCCGTGTCCTTGACTTTATAGTGGTACTCGCTTTGTCCTCCCACATGAGTGAATTGGAAGTTCGCCTTGAGCGTCCAGGCATCCTTTTCGATGACCAGAACATTGACCACATGTCCGTGGCAGCCATCTGGTTCGATGATCACGATACGAACAAAGGGAAGTGCGCGAAGGTTACGCTCGGTCTCGTAGAGGGTACGGGCATTCACGGGCTCTCCGGACCTGAAGAGCAACTCGTTACGGACCACAGCCGGGATCGGA
>JAKARN010000235.1 GCA_021828425.1 Pseudomonadota bacterium
ACCGATCGATAGGGCCTCGTGGATGGCATCCACTCGGAGCCCAAGGTCATGCACCCGGTTCAGGTGGTAACGGACGCAATCATCGCAACGCAGAACGAGTGAGGCCGTAAGCCCGATCAGTTCCTTGGTCGGGGTGTCGAGCGCGCCGGCCGTGTAGGTTTGGGTATCGACCGAAAGGAAGCGCTTGATCACACGGTTGTCGATCTCGGTGAGGCGCCGGTTCAACCGGTCACGCATGGCCTCGAAATCTTGGCGTTGGGTCATGGGGCAGGCTCCGAATCGGCTCCCTTCGGGAAGGGATGGGGAGGACCGGTTTTGAATCCTATAGAATAACCGAGTCGCCGCCTCAGGAAGGCCGCATGATTCGAACGAGCCCGATCCTCATGTGCCCTCCCCGGCATTTCGAGGTGAGCTACCGCATTAATCCCTGGATGAATCCCGATCACGGGGTCGTCGATCGGAGTCGTGCCCTGGCGCAATGGCAAGCACTCCGGGATCTTCTGGCCCGATGGACCGAAATCGTCGAACTCGAGCCGGCTCCCGGTTTCCCGGACATGGTCTTTACGGCGAACGCCGGTCTCGTCCTCGGTCCCAAGGCGATCGTGAGTCGTTTCTACCATGAGGAACGCAAGGGTGAGTCGCCTTTTTTTCAGCGGTTTTTTGAATCCCGCCACTTTGAGATCCAGCCCTTGCCGGACTCCATTTTTTTCGAGGGGGCAGGCGATGCCCTTTTCGATCGAGGTGCGCCTTGGCTTTGGGCAGGTTCAGGATGGCGCACAGATCGCCGCGGACATGCCTGGCTCGGGCGGACGCTCGGCTGCGAGGTACTGGGGCTCGAACTTGTCGATCCCCGCTTTTATCACTTGGATACCTGCTTCTGCCCACTGAACGATGGCTCACTTCTCTACTACCCCGCAGCCCTTTCGGAGGACTCCCAGCGCCTCATTGCCGAGCGGATTCCCACCGAGCGGCGGGTGGTGGTTGATACGAACGATGCCATGGCCTTTTCCTGCAATGCCGTCAACGTTGACCGGGCGGTTGTGCTCCACGCCGCGTCACCAGGGCTCCGGGAAGCACTCGAACGAAGAGGGTTCTCGGTTCATGTGAGCCCATTGGACGAGTTCCTCAAGGCAGGTGGCTCCGCCAAGTGCCTCACCTTGAAGCTCGATGAGGAACTGGCCTCACCCGGACAAGAGGGCTAAGCTGGGTCTCATCCGGAAGGCTTGGACTCATGATCTTGATCTTTTTGGCATTGCTCCTGTCCTACCTCTTGGGATCCCTCTTGGCCGGACCCCTCCTCGCCCGGTTCTTGGGTCAGGATCTGCGAAGTGCAGGCAGCGGCAATCCCGGTGCCACCAATGCGGTGCGTTTGCTGGGACGGCGGGCCGGTTATGCGGTTTTTCTGTGGGATGCGGGGAAGGGATGGCTGGCCGGTCTTTATATCCCCCTCTGGTTTGCGCCGCATGCCATGGGATGGCTCCCGCCGTTGACGGTCCTGGCGGCTCTTTTGGGACATGTCTACCCGGTTTTCTCCCGTTTCCGTGGCGGCAAGGGGGTTGCGACCTTTCTCGGTGGCACACTCGCGCTCGCTCCCCCGCTTGCTCTCTTAACCCTCTTGGCTTGGGCCATCATTTTCTACGCCACGGGTTACGTGGTCTTGGCCAGTGCGGCATCAGCCGTCGGGTTTGCTGTGTTGGCCTGGATCTGGCCCGGGACCTGGCCACGTGTCATGATCGGCACATACGGGATCCTCTCTGCCCTGATTCTGATTTGGCGGCACCGCGCCAATTTTGGGAGACTGATCGGGGGAGTGGAACACCGCTCAACCCGCCGCTGGCGGCGGCGCAAGGGCTCCCGTGCGTGATCCGGCTGGACTGACTGAACTCCTGGTCCATCTCGAGGATGGACAATGGCATACCGGGCCTGAACTGGCCCATCGGCTCGGCGTCAGCCGAGCGGCAGTCTGGAAGCGCATTGCATCACTCGGAAAACTGGGTCTTGCGGTGGAACGGGACCATGATCGGGGATACCGGCTCAGGACCCCGCTTCGGGGACTCTCCCTCGCCGAGATCCGGGATGGACTTGAGCCCCCCCCTGGTTGGGAGAACCTCAAGATGGAACTCTGGCTTGTCACCGATTCGACCAATGAACAGCTACTCCGCCAAACGGATGATTCGAGACCGCGGGTCGGACTCGCCGAGTATCAGACCCAGGGGCGCGGACGGCGCGGACGGAACTGGCATGGGGCGTTCGGGGCATCGCTGCTTATCTCCTTCGGGATCCCATTTCCGATTGCCCCGCCTGATCTGCAGTCCTTGGGATTGATCAGCGGGGTTGTGGCCTGTCGCGCCATCGGGCGGGCCGGTTACCCGGCTCCGGGCATCAAGTGGCCCAACGATCTATGGTACGGCTCCGGCAAGTTCGGCGGTATCCTGGTCGAACTTGCAGGAGAGGCAGAAGGGCCGCTCTGGTGTGTGATCGGTTATGGGTTCAATATCAGGCACGCGGCCGAGCCACCGGGTGCCACGAGCCTCGAGTCCGTGGCCCCGGACCGGCCGTGCGACCGCAACCGGCTGGCCCGATATCTCATCGAGGAAGAGGCCCGGGCCATCCAAATCTTCAAGGTGGAGGGATTCGGCCCCTTCATGGAGGAGTATGCACAGCATGACATCCTCTACAATAGGCCGGTCCATGTCCTCGAAGGCCACCCTGTGAGCCGAGAACGGAGCGGTTGGGCACGTGGGGTGCGTGCCGATGGAGCGCTCTGGTTCGAATCCACCACGGGCCACCGTGAAGCCTTGGTTGCGGGAGAGGTAAGTCTACGACTACCGCGACAGTTACCCTGATTGATTTCGGCAATACCCGTCTCAAATGGCAGTGCCGCCGTGAGGGCGTGGTCTGTGCCACCGGTGCGGTGGTCCATGCACAGGGTGCGCGGCTTGAGGAAATTGTCGGGGCGATCGCTGAGGCAGTGGGGCAGGATTGGGGCCGGGTGTGGATGGCGAGCGTGGCTGATCCTGCCTCGGAGGACCATCTGGTCGAACTGATCCGGGAGCGGGCCCCAGACCATGTTACGATCGAACGGGTCCGGGCACGGGCCTTAGCGTGCGGGGTGCACTCCGCCTATTCAGACCCTGAGCGGCTCGGCGCGGACCGATGGGCCGCTCTGATCGGGGCCTGGGACAGGACCCGGTCCGCCACGCTGATTCTTTCGTTGGGCACGGCCGTGACCTGTGATGCGCTGGATGGTGCGGGACGACATCTTGGAGGCGTCATCGCGCCCGGGAGGCTGACTATGGCCCGTGCTCTGGCGGAGGAGACCGCACGCTTGCCCGAGGTCATCGGAGCGGGCAGGCGGAATTGGGGTCCAAGCACCCAGGAGGGGATTTCCAACGGGATCTCCATGATGCTGAACGGTTTTGTGAAAGAGGCGGAGATTTTGATGACCGGTGACGCAGGAGAGAATCCCCGGCGTCTGGTGACGGGCGGTGATGTGGAGTGTCTGGACCACGAGGTTCGCGCCCGGTGGGAGTCTGTTCCCGGGCTTGTCCTCGATGGGCTGGCTTGCCTCGCGACCCAACCATGAAGACTGTCTTTTTTGCGTTGGCTTCGGTGGCCCTCATCCTGTTTTTCTACTGGCAGTGGCATGTCAGTCCGGAAGTCAACCCGCACCTCAAACGA
>JAKARN010000236.1 GCA_021828425.1 Pseudomonadota bacterium
CCATCGCGGCCTACACCGTTTTCGTTTCTCCTTCGCGATGGGAATCAGCCAATCGCCCCGGGATGCGACATCCATCGCCGAGCTGCTCACACGCGCTGCGATTGCGCTTGACCAAGCCAAGGTATCCCCGGACCGCCATCTCGCATACTACGATCAAACCGACGCCAAAAACACCCTGGCGGCCTTGCGGCTCGAAACCGATCTGGGTCTCGCCCTCGAACGCCACGAGTTCATCATGCATTTCCAGCCCATCCTCAGCCTACCCGGACTCAGGATCCTGTCGGTTGAAGGCCTGGTACGCTGGCAGCATCCGACACTGGGACTGATCCCACCCGACATTTTCATCCAGACAGCGGAAAGGATCGGCCTGATCCACGAGCTTGGCCATTTTGTGCTGGCCGAATCGATCCGGAACCTGATGCGCTTGCCCATCCCGGGGACGGTTCGTCCGTCCCTGGCGATCAACCTCTCTGCCCTTCAGTTCGCCCATCGAGACCTCCTGCAATCGATCCACGACACACTGGAGGAGACCGGCTTCCCCCCCGAGCGACTCAGCATTGAGATCACGGAATCGACCTTCATGAACGATCCGGAACAAGGAAGGAAAATCCTGAAGCGCTTCCGCGACATGGGAATTTCTACTGCCCTGGATGATTTTGGGACCGGCTATTCCTCCCTCGCCTACCTGCAGGAACTGCCCGTCCAAACGCTCAAGATCGACCGCTCCCTGATCAAGCCACTCCCGATCCAGGAACCGTCGCGGCGCATCGTGCGAGCTCTCATTGATCTCGCCCACAGTCTCGAACTCCGGGTCATCGCGGAAGGCATTGAACGCCGCGAGGAGTTGGAACACCTGGAAAATGCCGGCTGTGACGCCGTGCAGGGCTTTCTGTTTTCAAGGCCCCTGCCGGCTTCATCCCTATCGGAATGGATTTTGAACCAGGCTGGAAACCCGGAGGGGTCAGCCTAGTCCTCGACTGGTTTGCACGGACTGAGGACGAACCGGACCGAAACCAGGCGACGAGAGGCTTTCGAGGCTCCACTCACCAAGATCCGAAAGGTCCCGCAGCAACAAGCGGGCATCACCGATGACCACGAGAAAACAGTCCTCGGGGGCGGGAAAGACCTCGCGCAAAATTGCTCCCGCTTGGGCTGAAGAGACCTGATCCAAAGCCCCGGCATACCCGGCCCAATCGGCCAGGGCCAAATGATGGAATCGCCGGAGCGCCAGCCGGAGCGACCACTGATTCGTGGTTTCATAACGGAAAGCCTCCTGACCCTTGAGGTAAAGACGCCCTGCCTTGAGGTCAGCTTCCAGCAAACCCTCCTCCCGCGTGCGCCGGAGCACGTCGAACGTGGCGTCCATGGCCCGGCGGGTCCGTTCCATCGGTGCATAGGACGTGAGGTAACTCACACCGCGAAAGCTGGGAAGGGTGTACCCCGCGTGAGCCCCATAGGTCAATCCCTCCTCGATCCGGAGGCGCCGATTGAGGAGGGAGTTGAACTGGCCACCCAGAACGGACTGCACAAGCTCCAGCCCGATGCGCCCCGGGTAACGACAATCAACACCCAGCCCACCCATCCAGAAATAGCTTTGGGTGGAACCCGGACGGTCGATGAACAAACCCCTCGTTCCGATCGGGGGTTCAAGGGGAAACACGGGATCCGGACCGCCGGGGGCATGCCCTTTGCGGGAGTGGAAAATCCGGGTCAAGGAGGTTCGGATCTCGTCCGGGTCAAAATCCCCGGCCACGCTCACCACCGCCCTGCGATCCCTCAGATGCTGGAACCAGAACCGCCGGAGGGCGCCCGGCTCAAGCTGGCCCAAAGTGGCTTCGTCCCCTCCGACTGGATGTCCGTAGGGGCTCCTGCTGCCGTAAATCCAGCTGTCCGCATAAACCGGAAGCAAGGAACGGGGCTCCACATCCTTGGCGACCCGAATCGCGGCAATGGCCCGCTTCTGCTGCTTGTGCAGCTCGGATGCGGAAAACCGGGAGGACTCGAACACGTCCTGTACAAGATCCCAAAGCTGGGGGAAAACCCGGCGCGGCGCCGAAAGGGTGATTCCCAAGCATTCCCGTCCGGCCCAAGTCTCAAAATCCGCCCCCCAAAACTCGAAACGGGTGGCGAGCGTGATGGCATCGTCGGTTTTCGTTCCCTTGACGAGCAGTTCGGCCGTGGTCTGAGCCTGGCCGGAATGATCCGGTGCATCCAGCAGCGCTCCACCCTCCCAGAGAAAGGTGACGGTGACGAGCGGTACCTCCGGGCGGGGGCAGAGGACAAGCTCGATCCCGGATTCGAGGATTTCCTCGAGAATCCTGTCCGGTGACCTCCAGTCTCGGGACTCGGACGGAAGGGCCCCCGACCTGATCCCGATCCGGCTCATGCCCCGTCTGGATGAAGGTACCCCACCGTCCATCCACCCTGTCCGAACGCGTCTCGGGCCGCATCGCGGATTTCATCGGCACTCACGGCCTCGAGTCGTCCCGGGTAAGTCCCGATCCGGGAAGGATCACGGTGCAGAATCCAGGTGCGTCCCAAAAGTTCGGCCCGTCCCGTGACAGGCTCGAGCTGATGATAGTAGGAAGCCAGTCTCTGGTTGACTGCCCGGGTTCGTTCCTCTTCTGTGGGACCGACATCCGCCAACTGGAGGAGCGCCTGACGGATCGTGTGTTCGACCATCTTGGGTCGCCTGTTCGGAGCCAGCGCGACCAAGAGGATCCGTTGTCCGGGCACCCGATGACCGATCCGGTAAGCCTCGAGAGCAATGGCCTCGGCCTTGCGTTCCACCAGCAATGAGTGAAGGCGCGAGGCTACTCCTCCAACCAGTATCGTCCAAAGCAATTCCTCAGCCAAGGCGGACGGGGCCGTCACTGGCGGTGCGGGGAATGAAAGTGCCAAGTAGGAGGATTGGACAGCAGCCGAACTCTCGATCCGGCGCTCCCCCGCCGGATGGGGTCCCACGGGTAGCGGTTCGCCTGACCACATGACTCCGTCCGGGTTCTGGTCAAGCCCGTGATCCACGCATAGCCGATTCCACTGCTTTGGATCGATCCCTCCGACCCCAACGATCGTGGGTCGGGCATAGCGATAGTGTCGATCATAAAACCGGCTGAGAGAAGCCTCATCGATGCGCGCAATATCTTCCGCCCATCCGATAACCGGGTGGCCGTAGGCCGTTCCCGCACAGGCCACCGCCTGCACCTCTTCGAGGAAACAGGCCACCGGGTCGTTCTCCACACTGGCTTCACGCTCGGACAAAATCACTCCCCGTTCACGATCGACCCGTTCAGCATCAATGATCAGGGCACGCATGCGATCCATTTCGAGCGCAAACGCGGTATCCACCGCCGTGGCGGGAAACTGTTCGTGATAAACAGTCATCTCCTCGGTGGTATAAGCGTTGTTACTGCCCCCGGCCGCCTCCAGAACGCGATCGAAATCCCCGTCGGGGAAACGGGCACTCCCATTGAACATCATGTGTTCGAGGAAATGTGCCAGTCCGGTCGGAGCAGGAGGTTCATCGGCACTGCCAACCGGATAGAACAGGTAAAGGGCTGCCCGTGGATTGCCCGGATCCGGCCAGAGCAGGGTCTCGGGTCCCGCGGGCCAACTGACCGGCACCAAGGGACAGGAGTAGCCCCCTGGGTCAGTCCCGACGAGCGGGTCAAGGGATGGAT
>JAKARN010000237.1 GCA_021828425.1 Pseudomonadota bacterium
GGCCAGCCTGGTCCTGGCCGCGCTCGTGGCCGAAGGACAGACGCTCGTCGACCGCATCTACCACATTGACCGGGGCTACGAGTGCATCGAGGAGAAACTCCTGCAGCTCGGGGCCCGGATCCGTCGTCTTCCCGGCGGAAGCCGGTCTTCCGGCGAGTGGGCCCAGCCCGGGGTCGTTCACGCCGTGGGGTCGGCGCGATAAGCCCAGTGCCAGGGTTCATAGATGAACCCGGCCCGGTTGTTTCGGGGATAGGAGAGGCGGAATCCGAAGCCTCCGGCCCGCTCGCCCAGCCAGCGATAGAACGCCGTGTCCTCGAAGGCCTCCGTCAGGGGTTCCCTCTCGCCGGCCACGGACAGGTCGACGGCCCGGCCGCTGTGATGTTCACTGAATCCGGGAGGAGCGATCCGGCGAAGCACCCCCTCGAGGGGCTGGCCCCGGTCCAGTGCCTGCCTCACGAGGCGCGCCTGATGGGCCAGGGAACGGTACGAGGACACCACCACGGGAACGAATCCCGCATCGCGCGCGGCATCGACCAAGGCCCGGAAGGCCCGGCTGGCCTCCGGTGCGAGACGGACCGGACGACCCTGCAGGTCCACCCCGTCCTCGATCCAGAAGGGGGGCGGGGTCTCGAGGGGCAAGGACCGGGTCAGGGCGTAGTCCCTGGGAATGCCGAGCGCAGCGTGGCAGGCCACGACCTCGCACAGGAACCGGTTGTCCGGCGTCGTGTCCACTGACGGGGAGGTTGTGCTCGAAATGGTTCCGGTTCCTGTGTGTATAATTGCGAGCGATGAGGTCGACTGGCAAGCGATGGCCCACGGATCCCGCATCAGGTCCGTGAGTTCCCGTCGGTTATCATGGTAGCGCGGATGCCGGGCCCTCGCCATCTTGCGGGCCGTCTGCTGATCTTCGAGGAGCCGTTATGAACCAGTGTGAACCCGTTCCCAACGCCCGGACCGGATGGGGAGGACGTCTTTTCGGGTGGATCGATGCCCGGTTTCCCCTGAGCAAGCTCTGGCGCAGCCAGGTGAGCGAGTACTACGCGCCCATCAATTTCAACTTCTGGTACTTCTTCGGTTCGATTGCCCTCCTGATCCTCGTCAACCAGATCGTGACGGGAATCTTCCTGGCCATGAGTTACCAGCCCAACGCCCACCTGGCGTTCGGCTCCGTCCAGTACATCATGCGGGATGTCCACTGGGGCTGGCTCATCCGTTACCTGCACACGACGGGCGCTTCCCTGTTCTTTGCCGTGATCTACCTGCACATGTTCCGCGGCCTGCTGTACGGTTCCTACAAGAAGCCCCGGGAGCTGCTCTGGATCATCGGGATGCTCATCTACGTCTGCCTCATGGCCGAGGCCTTCATGGGATATCTCCTGCCGTGGGGGCAGATGTCGTACTGGGGAGCGGTGGTCATCACCTCGCTCTTCGGCGCCATCCCGTGGATCGGCAGCCACCTGGAAATCTGGATCCGGGGCGATTTCGGGATCAGCGGGGCGACACTCAACCGGTTCTTCGCGCTCCACGTCGTGGCCATTCCCCTCCTGCTCCTCTTTCTCGTCGTCTGCCATCTCATGGCGCTCCACGAGGTCGGTTCCAACAACCCCGACGGGATCGAGATCCATGAGAACCTGGATGACCAGGGCAAGCCCGTGGATGGAGTTCCCTTCCATCCCTACTACACCGTGAAAGACCTCTTCGGCGTGGGGGTTTTCCTCGTGGTCTTCGCGCTCATCGCGTTTTACGCGCCGACCCTGCACGGCTTCTTCATCGAACGCAACAACTTCAAGCCGGCCAATTTCCTGCAGACCCCCCCGGACATCCGGCCCTTGTGGTACTTCACCCCCTACTACGCTGTTCTCCGCTCCTTCCCCAACAAGGAGTTCGGGGTAAGCGCCTTCGCCCTTGCCATCGTTCTTCTCTTTCTCATGCCCTGGATCGACCGTCATCCCATCAAATCCTTCCGCTACCGGGCGCCGATGTACCGGATCCTCCTGGGCGTCTTCGCGGCCACCTTCCTGTTCCTGGGCTACATCGGAATACAGCCGGCCACCTTGTTCTGGCAGAAGATGGGCCTCCGGATCGCGGAACTGTATTTCCTTTTCTTCATCACGGCCTGGCTGTACGCCCGCCGCCCCAGCCGGCGCGCCCTCCTCGTCACCTTCTTCGCGGCCCTGGCCGGGGTTCTCCTGCTCGACTGGCGATTCTACCTGGCGTCGATCGCTCCCCTCATCTGGCGGACCCTCGTCATTCCAGTGGCGTACCTCGTCCTGTTTTATCTGGTTCCCCTGCTCTGGCCCGATGGCCTGAGGGACCGGACCGTACCGCAGCGGGTGACCTTCCGATGAAACACACCACCTGGCACCGCCGGGCCGCGGCCGGCGCATTCCTGGCGCTCCTTCTCTGCCCGGTCACGGGATACGCCATCCAGCTCTCGGGCTACCCGCTCATGAGAGCTCCGGTGAACCTCAACAACCGGGCCTCCCTCCAGCGGGGTGCCCGGACTTTCGTCAACTACTGCATGGGTTGCCACACCCTTCAATACCTGCGATGGAGCCGGCTCGGACGGGATCTCCGCCTCAACAAGCGGGCACTTCGGGAACTCATGTTCCTGCAGACCAAGCCGACCCAGATGATGCTCAACGCCATGCCGGCCCGGGAAGCGACCCGCTGGTTCGGGGCCGCCCCCCCGGATCTCTCCGTGATGGTGGACCAGAAGGGGGTGAACTGGGTCTACACCTACCTCCAGAGCTTCTATCTCGACCCGAACCGGCCGACCGGGGTGAACAACGCCGCGTTCTACCGGGTGGCCATGCCCGATCCCTTCTGGCAGGTCCAGGGCCTCCAGAAGCTCGTCTTCCGGAAGACCCGCGAGAACGGTGGGACCGTGAACCGCTTTGTCCGCTTCGTGCTCGTGACCCCGGGGACGCGCTCGCCCGCATCCTTCCGGAGAATGGTCGGCAACCTGACCAACTTCCTGTATTACGCGGGACATCCCGACGAGCTCAAGCGGGTTCACCTGGGGATCTGGGTCATCGCCTTCCTGGTGGCATTCACCGTCTTCGCCTATCTCCTCAAACGCGAATACTGGAAGGATGTCCACCGCAAGCACCCCCATGAAAAATGAGAAGGGCAGAGTCCGGTCACTGACAGCGCGTCCGGTCCGGATGCGGGTCTGCCGGTAGTCGGATGAAGCTCTATTCGGATCCGATGGGTGTGGACAGCCATCGGGTCCGTATCGTGATTGCCGAAAAGTCGGTTGAAAGCAGCATCGTGGATCTGGGGACCGGAGGAGCGTTCCCGACGGAGCTTTTGGCCGTCAATCCCTACCGGCAGATTCCCATGATGTGCGATCGGGACGTCATGATCTATCCCGGACGGATCATCCTCGAGTATCTCGACGAACGCTTTCCCCACCCTCCCCTCCTGCCACCCGACCCGATTGCGCGGGCCCGGATGCGCCTCGCGCTCTACCGCATCGAGCGCGACTGGTACTCGCTCGTTCCAGATCTCGAGAACCGGGCCCGGGGCAAGACCGAAAAGTCTCGCGCCCAGCTCCGGGACAGCCTGGCCGGCAGCCGCGAGGTCTTTGCCGAGAAACCCTTTTTCCTGAGCGACGAACTCACGCTGGTCGACATCAGTCTGGCCCCGATCCTCTGGCGTCTCGAGTCCTGG
>JAKARN010000238.1 GCA_021828425.1 Pseudomonadota bacterium
TCGTGAAATCCACGTGCCCTGGGGTATCGATGATGTTGATCCGGTGTTCCGGGAACTGCTGGCTCATGCCACTCCAGTAACAAGTGGTTGCGGCCGACGTGATCGTAATTCCCCGTTCCTGTTCCTGCTCCATCCAGTCCATGACGGCCGTTCCTTCATGGACCTCGCCCATCTTGTGGGAAACACCGGTATAAAACAGAACCCGCTCCGTGGTGGTGGTCTTCCCCGCATCGATGTGCGCCATGATGCCGATGTTGCGGTATCGATCGATCGGGGTTTTCCGGGACATGAGAGCTCTCCGTCAGGGAAGGCGATTACCAGCGGTAATGCGCAAAGGCTTTGTTGGCTTCCGCCATACGATGGACATCTTCCCGCTTCTTGACCGCCGCACCCCGTCCCTCTGCAGCCTCAAGCAACTCGGAGGAGAGCCGATCGGTCATTGACTTTTCCGAGCGCTTGCGCGCGGAATCGACCAGCCAACGCATGGCGAGTGCCATCTGCCGGGCGGAGCGGACCTCTACGGGGACTTGGTAGGTGGCACCCCCGACACGGCGAGATTTCACTTCCACCATGGGCTGCACCCGTTCGAGTGCCGAATCCAGCAGCGCGACCGGTTCCAAACCGCGACGCGAGGCAGCTTGAGAAAGTGCGTCGTAGACCACCCGTTCCGCCAATGAGCGCTTTCCCCTCGTCATGACGACATTGATGAACTTGGCCAGTTTGAGGCTGCCGTACTTGGGATCGGGCAACACTTCACGCAGAGTGGCTTGGTGGCGTCTCGACATATAGGCTCTCCCCTAGATCAGCTCGACTTCGGACGCTTGGCGCCGTATTTCGAACGGCTGCGCTTGCGCTCGTTCACACCCGAGCAGTCAAGGGCTCCGCGCACGATGTGGTAGCGGACTCCGGGCAGGTCTTTGACACGGCCGCCCCGGATCAGCACCACCGAATGTTCCTGCAGGTTGTGCCCCTCACCACCGATGTAACTGGTCACTTCGTAGCCGCTGGTCAACCGGACACGCGCCACCTTGCGCAATGCTGAGTTCGGTTTCTTGGGGGTCGTCGTATAGACGCGCGTGCACACGCCCCGCCGTTGCGGGGAACCGGACAAAGCCGGCACCTTGCTCTTGAACTGCGGACTGTGCCGCGGCCTTCGAACCAATTGATTGACGGTTGCCATAACTGCCTCACCTGTTCGCAAGCCCAAGGCGGGGCGTGCGACCTTTGTTCACGGGGCCGTCCCCCCGGCAACCCGCCCAAAGCGGATCATGGCCGGAGCCCTAATGGAATCATGGGCGGCGAAAATGCCCATTTTATTGATTTTTTGGGAATCCTGTCAAGCTGTGGCCTCTGTTTCTCCAACACTTGAAGCTGGTTCCTGCGCGGCAGATGCTGGATCTGCCTTGTTGAATGCCGCCTCCGCTGCACGCACCGCCTCCTCCTGGGCCGAGGTGCCCCGCCTGCGGTGCCGTTGTTCGTGATAGGCAAAACCCGTACCCGCCGGGATGAGACGCCCCACGATGACATTTTCCTTGAGCCCCCGAAGCTCGTCCCGGAGCCCCCGCACCGCCGCATCGGTCAGGACCCGGGTGGTCTCCTGGAAGGAAGCAGCGGACACGAAGGACTCTGTCGCCAATGACGCTTTCGTGATGCCCAAAAGGACCGGAGTCCAAGTTGCGGGCTTCTCCGTTTTCTCGCTGATTCGACGGTTCTCTTCCAGCACCCGGGTTCGGTCGACCACTTCGGCTGGCAAAAACAGGCTCTCACCCGGATCGGCGATCTCGACCTTTCGCATCATCTGCCGGATGATCACCTCGATGTGCTTGTCGTTGATGCGAACCCCCTGCAGACGGTAGACGTCCTGAATCTCGCGCACCAGATAATCGGCCAGCGTGGCGACACCCTGCAGTCGCAGGATATCGTGCAGGTCGCGTTCGCCATCCGAAATGACTTCGCCACGCTCGATCCGCTCCCCCTCGAAAACCGAAATCTGGCGCCACTTCGGCAGGAGGACTTCGTGTGCCTGTCCCTCGTCATCGGTGATGATGAGTCTCTGCTTTCCCTTGGTCTCACGTCCGAAGCTCACGGTTCCGGAGTACTCGGCCAGGACTGCTGAATCCTCGGGATGGCGCGCCTCGAAGAGGTTCGCCACCCGGGGCAATCCCCCCGTGATGTCGCGGGTCTTGGTTGACTCCAGAGGGATTCGGGCCAGGACATCGCCCACGTTGACGCGCGTGCCGTCCTGAACCGCCACGATCGATCGCGGGGTCAGGACATAGTGGATTGGGATGTTGGTCCCCGGCATGCAGACTTCGTGCCCGGCTTCATCCAGGAGCAGAATCGTCGGCCGGAAGTCCTTGGCTGCGGTTCCCCGCTGTTTGGGATCGGTGACGACAATACTCGTGAGCCCAGTCACTTCATCAACCTGGCGATTGATGGTCACACCCTCAATGAAATCCTTAAAATGGGCTACGCCGCCCACTTCGGCAATGACCGGATGGACATGTGGATCCCAGGTCGCAATGATCTCGCCGCCGGCAATTTCGCTGCCATCATCAACGGTAATCTGGGCCCCATAGGGAATCCGGTACCGTTCGCGATCCCGGCCGTAACTGTCGATGATCCGGATTTCTCCCGAGCGGGAGATGACAACCAAGACGCCTCGAGGGTTCTTCGCCAACTTGAGGTTGTGGAAGCGGACCCGACCCCCGCTTTTCACCTCGACGCTGTTTTCGGCCACGGCTCGAGAGGCCGCACCGCCGATGTGGAAGGTGCGCATCGTGAGCTGGGTGCCCGGCTCGCCGATCGACTGGGCCGCGATAATGCCCACAGCCTCCCCGATGTTGATGCGATGGCCCCGTGCGAGATCACGCCCGTAGCATTGGGCACAAACGCCAAATTGGGTTTCGCAGGTGATCGGCGACCGCACCCGCAACCGGTCAATGCCGGAAGCCTCGACAAGGTCCATATTTCGCTCATCGAGCAGGGTACCCGCGGGCAAAACCTCCTCCTGCGTGTTGGGACGAACCGCCGCTTCAGCCAGCACCCGACCGAGCACCCGCTCGCGCAGTGATTCCACCACATCGCCACCTTCGACCACGGGCTGAAGATAGAGACCCTCTTTCGTGCCACAGTCCTCTTCAGTAATGACGACATCCTGCGCCACATCAACCAAGCGGCGAGTCAGGTAGCCGGAGTTGGCCGTTTTGAGGGCGGTATCGGCGAGGCCCTTGCGAGCACCGTGGGTCGAGATGAAGTACTGGAGGACGGTGAGCCCCTCCCGGAAGTTCGCTGTGATCGGGGTCTCGATGATCGAACCATCCGGTTTGGCCATGAGGCCCCGCATACCGGCCAGCTGTCGGATCTGCGCCGCAGAACCCCGAGCGCCGGAGTCCGCCATCATGTAGATCGAATTGAAGGACGACTCGCGCCGCTTTTCCTTCCCAATCGTCACCTCATCCATCGAGATGTGGTCCATCATGGCCTTGGCAATTTGCTCGTTGGTGCGTGACCAGATGTCAACGACCTTGTTATAGCGTTCACCGTCGGTCAAAAGACCCGTCGCGAACTGGCGTTCGATTTCCCGGACTTCGAGCGAGGCTTTGTGGAGTATATCGGCCTTTTCCTCGGGGATGACCATGTCGTCCACCCCGAACGAGATCCAGATCG
>JAKARN010000239.1 GCA_021828425.1 Pseudomonadota bacterium
TGACCGAAAGATCGTTTCGGCATCTCCCCACCGCAGGCTTCCCCAAGGCGCCCCCTGCTTCAGGTGGTAACCCCAGCGGGCCAGTCGACGCCGGGTCTTGGCAGTTAACGCTCCAGGCTCGTAGTACAACACATCGGGCAGCCACTGCATGTGGATGCGGGGCGCATCGACGGATGCCGACGCCCCCAGATGGTAGACGAGCCGGTTGAGCAGAATCTGGAGTACCGTGGTCGTGATCGTCGATCCTCCGGGACTGCCCGTCACGATCTCGACTTGGTGTCCCACCGTCACAAGGGTGGGAGTCATGGACGAAAGCGGCCTTTTTCCTGGGGCAATGGCATTGATGCGTCCTTGCACAAGACCGTACGCATTGGGATGTCCAAGTGCTGTCGTGAAGTCATCCATTTCATTGTTGAGAAAAAACCCGGTGCCTGGCGCCATGAGACCGGTGCCGAAAAATGTGTTCAGGGTATAGGTCACGGAAACGGCGTTCCCGGCCCGGTCCACGATCGAATACTGAGTCGTATCGTGGCCCTCCCGGATCACTCGGATACCCGGGCGGACCTCGGAGGACGGCGTGGCCCTCACGGGTGCGATCCGGTCGCGAATCCCCTGTGCGTAGCGGGCAGACAACAGGCGTCGCAACGGCATCCGAACGAAGGCTGGATCTCCCAGGAACCGGTTGCGATCGGCATAGGCCCAGCGCATGGCCTCGGCGATCCAGTGAACCGACCGGGCATGATGGAATCCATCGCGGGCCAAGGGATAGGCCGAGAGGATATTGAGCATCTCGCACAGGGTTACCCCCCCGCCCGGTGGCGGGGCGGTGATCACCCGCCCCCCCGCGAAGCGGCAGGTCAGCGGTCGGGTCACGACCGGCCGGTAATCCGCAAAATCGGCCCGCGAAAGAATGCCTCCGTTTCTCCGGCTCGCGGCAACGACGGCGTGGGCGGTCGCACCCTGGTAGAAGGCACGCCCCCCTCCTTGGGCGATACGGGTCAAGGTGGCGGCCAATGCCGGTTGCCGGATGCGCGAGCCGGCTGGCAGCGGTCGTCCCTTCCTGAAGAAAATCCGCAGGGCGGAGGGATCATCGCGGAGTCTCCGGGCATCGGCCACCAGTTCACGATACTGCCCCGGGCCCAGGCGGAATCCTCGTCGGGCGAGCCGGATCGCCGGCGCCAAGAGGCGGGCCGTGGGCCAAGTACCCCAGAGACGACGGGCTTCCTCGAGTCCGGCTACCGTTCCCGGAACGCCAATGGCCTTCCAGGACCACAAGCTTTCCCCGGGTACCGGTTCTCCTTGGGCATTGAGGTAGAGACTTGGAGTCGCCGCCCGGGGAGCCACTTCGCGGAAGTCCAAGAACCACGGCTGGCCATGGGCCGGTCGGTAAACCATAAAGCCGCCACCGCCCAAGTTGCCGCAGCAGGGATCCGTTACCGCTAATGCATAACCGACCGCGACCGCGGCATCCACCGCATTCCCGCCGGCCCGCAAGACCTGGATACCGACTTGCGTGGCATAGCGGCTGGCCGTGACCACCATCCCGCCTCGGGCCCGCACCGGCGCGGGATAGCCGATCGTGGAAGATGGAGCCGCCTGGCTCGTGACCATCAAGAATAGCCCGGCACATGCGCCGAGAAGGAATCGATGCCCCATCCCCCTCCTCCAGAGCCCCTTCGACGGATACTCTAGACCGAAACGGGGCAGAGGGGTTTTCAGGCGATGGAGCCCGCGAGCCACCAGGTGCCAAATCCCCAAAAACCCACCCACGCAACGGCCCCGAGAAAGCTCCAGAACGCGAAGGACCGGAAACCCATGGCCACCGTACCTGCCAGATAACCCTGGAGCTGGCGCAAGGGCACGACAAAACGACCGAAAAGGACCACCGGCGGTCCGTACGCTTGAAGGAAGCGGTGGGTCTTTTCGAGCCGGGCGGGTGTGATCCAGAGGTATTTCCCCCAGCGGGACAGTCCGGCGTAACCGTAGCGAAACCCCAGCCCATAGGCGGCAAAACCACCCAGGGTCGCCGCGAGCGTCGCCAATACGAGAACCAGACTGATCGGGAAAAGCCCCCGGGCCGAGAGGTAACCGGCCGTCACGATCACGGCTTCACCGGGGGCCACCAGCACACCCAGATTCTCGATAAAAACAATGGCGACCACGGCAGCCAGACCATAGCGTTGCAGTACCGGGCTGGCCAAGTGGATCAGGGATTCAAGTGTTTGCACCAGCCAGGATGGCATGTTCGCCTCCGGTCTCGGGGTTCTGGCATCTGGCACTGACGGGAGGAGGGGACCGGGGAATGGTCGGGGTGAGAGGATTTGAACCTCCGGCCCCTACGTCCCGAACGTAGTGCTCTACCAGGCTGAGCTACACCCCGAAAAGGTGCTCATGGTAGCACGGCAAAAACCACCGCGTCCCTACGGGTCCTCAGAAAACGCGCTGGACTGAAAAATCGATGAGTTGGCCCAACGCTTGGGCGTAGACCGTGGAATCCAGTGACTCAATGACACTGCGCGCGCTCCGCGCCTCGTGCTCGGCACGCAACCGCGTGTACTCCAGAGCGTCGGTTTCACGAATGGCAGATAAAACGGCATCCAGCTCGGAGACGCCCCGGCTTTGGATGGCCACCTCAAGCGCTTCCCGCCGCGCTCCCTCGGAGACGGCCAGTGCCCGGATGAGGGGAAGCGTCGGTTTTCCCTCCGCAAGGTCAGAACCCACCGTCTTGCCCAGCCGTTCGGCCGGGGCACTGTAGTCCAGCATGTCGTCGATCAGCTGGAAGGCCATTCCGACATGGTGTCCCACCCGATTCCATCGGGGACGGGCAGCGTCCTGGCCGGCCGCAACGGCTCCCAGCTCGGCGGCGGCTGCGAACAGGGTCGCGGTCTTCCTGCGGACGATCTCGAAATAGTGGGTTTCGGTGGTCTCGAGATTGCGGCAGTACATGAGCTGCATCACCTCCCCGGAGGCAATGACATTGGTCGCATCCGCCAGAATATCCATGATTTCCTGGCGATGCAGCGAGGCCATGACCTGGAAGGCACGGGAATACAGGAAGTCTCCCACAAGCACGCTCGCCTCATTGCCCCAGATGAGATGAGCCGTCTTGCGCCCGCGACGGGTTTCGGCATGATCCACGACATCATCGTGAAGCAGGGTCGCGGTATGGATGAACTCCACGACCATCGCAAGATCAATGTGATCCGTGCCGCGGTACCCCAACGCGCGTGCCACCAGCATCAGCAGCAAGGGCCGGAACCGTTTGCCTCCACCACCGATAATGTGGAAGCCGACGCGGTTGACAAGGGGCACATCGGACTGCAGGCAGTCGATGATCCGCCGATCCAACTCGTCAAGATCGGCGCTCAATGGCATCCGGATTCGTTCGAAACCCTCTTGCGGGAGGTCTTGGGCGGTAGACAGCGTGGCAACAGGCATGATCACCTCAGGGGATGCGGTCTTCGGTTCTGCGTATTGACCCAGGTCCCCTCTTCGCGATAAAATTGCCCGCTTCGAAGGCAGATTTTTCGGACTAGGAAACGCGCCATGTTTGCAGTCGTGGCCACTGGTGGCAAACAGTATAAGGTCAAACCGGGACAAATCCTACGGGTGGAGTCCCTGACGGGCGAGGTCGGCTCTCCCATCGACTTCACGAATGT
>JAKARN010000240.1 GCA_021828425.1 Pseudomonadota bacterium
CGGCCGGTCCCGCTCCATCAGCTCTGGATCCGCATCCGGCCCGCCACACTGTGGCGCCAGATCTACTGGTCCGCCTGGCGCAAGGTCCGTGCCTACTTCGTGAATCCCCGGTTCAACGGTTACCACTGGAAACGCATCGGGGCACGCTACGCCCGGCTGCTCCCCCTCGTGGCCACACGACAGGACCTGAACTACCTCATCGGCAACATGATCGGTTCCCTGGATGAATCTCACATGTTCGTTTTCGGGGGCGACACCGGGCTTGAGGTGCCAGCGGTTCCCACCGGGCTCCTGGGCGCCCGCCTCGCGCTCGACCAGCGCAATGACCTCTACCGGATCGTCCGCATCTTCCACGGCAACGAGACCCTCAAGAACTACACCGCCCCGCTGGCCCAGCCCGGCCTGCGGGTCCATCCGGGGGATTTTCTCCTCGCGATCAACGGGATTCCCCTGCGCGGGCCGACCAATCCCTATGCGCTCCTCGAGCATACGGTCGGGCGCACCGTCCGGCTGCGTCTCAGCACGACGGGCGCCTCCCGCGGCAGCTGGGTCATCCGGGTCCGGCCCATTGCCAGCCAGACGAAACTTCATCTTCTGGCCTGGATCCGCCACAACCGGCGTCTGGTCCGGAGACTGTCCCACGGCCAGATCGGCTACCTCTATCTCGCCAACATGGGGGGGATGGGGCTCAACGAGTTCATCCGCCAGTTCTACCACCAGCTGCACAAAAAGGCCCTCATCATCGACGAACGCTGGAATACCGGCGGATTCATCGATGACATGCTGTTCGATCGGCTGACCCGCCGTCTCGTGGCCTACTTCATCGACCGCCAGCGCGGCGTGTTCCGGGTTCCCGCGAACGTCTTCCCCGGGTACCTCGCGGCCCTGGTCAACCATGGATCCGCATCCGACGGGGACATCTTTGCCTACGAGTTCGAGAAATACCATCTGGGGCCGGTCATCGGCAGCCGGACGTGGGGCGGCGTGCGGGGTTATTTCCGCCCTCTCCCCCTGGAGGATGGTGGCACCCTCGTGGTCTCCGAGATCGCCCTCTACAACCGTCACGGCCAATGGACCGTGGAGAACTACGGGGTGAGACCCGATATCGTGGTCCACGACGAGCCGGGCCAGCTCCGGCGTGGCCGGGATGCGCAGCTATTGACCGCCGTCTCCTACCTGATGCGGGAACTCAAGGCCCATCCCGTGCATCGGGCCCCCGAACCGCCCTGGCTGCCAGCCTATCCTCCTCTCCCCCGGGCCCATCCGGTTCCTCCGCACCGGACCCGACCATGACTGGCGGCGGCGAGCCTCCGCCGGGAAACCCCGTGCCTTTCGAAACCGCGAGGCACGGGATCCTTCCTCCTCCTCCCGAACCCCGGCTCCACCCATGAATCCAGACTCCCACCGGCCGTGAACTCCGGACTCGCCCCTGCCACGGACGAGACCCCGACGGTCCGTCCCCCGGAACAGGAACCAGGGGCAAAAAACCGGTGGCCGGGAATTGCCGGGTCTTTTCTCGCCGTGCGGATTCTCCACGCCCTCGAGCAGGATGAACGGCCCTGGCTCGTCGTCACTGCCTCGAACGAGGCCACCGCGCAACTGGCCCGGGAACTCGACTATCTGAGCCAAGGACGTCTCCGCGAGCGGCTCCGGAGTTTCCCCGACCGCGAAATCCTCCCGTACGACCTCTTTTCGCCCGCACCGGAAATCATTGCGGAACGGCTCATGACCCTCTCCGAGCTCCGGGCCGGACGCATCCGGCTGCTTTTGGCGTCCGCCAGCGCGCTTGGGGAACGACTGCCGCCACCGACCTTTCTCGACCAGACCACCCTCTTGCTCAAGGTCGGGGAGACGCTGGACCTGGAAGGCCTGAGAACCCGCCTGGAGCAGGCGGGCTACCGCACGACAGGCATTGTCCGCGAGCGGGGCGACATGGCCCTGCGCGGGTCCATTCTCGACCTGTTCGCACCGACCGCCATCGTTCCCTACCGGATCGAGCTCAGCGATCTCGCAATCGATTCCCTGCGCAGTTTTGATCCGGAAACGCAACTCACCCTCGAACGGCTGGAACGCATTGTTCTCCTGCCCGCGCGGGAGATGCTTCTCAACGAGGAGTCGATCCGGCAATTCCGCCTGAAGTTCCGCGCGCATTTCGAGGGTTCACCGCAAAGCTACGGGGTGTACCGCTCCGTGAGCGAAGGGGGGCCAGTTGAGGGACTCGAGGCCTACCTGCCCCTGTTCTACGAAAACCCCTTTCACCTTCTGGATTACTGCCACCCGACAACCCGCATCCTTTGGGCATCCGGGTCCCGTCCGGCCCTCGAGGAAGCCCAGACCCGGACGGAGACACTCCATGAACAGCGGAAAAACGCGCTCGACCTGCCTCCCCTTCCTGCCGGCGAGGCCTACGCCAGTGCGTCGGAGCTGGCCGGACGACTCGTGCCCTTCGAGGAGATCGACTGCTCGTCCGATCCCGACAGGGAGCCTCCCGGGAAGGACACGGCCGAGCCCATCCCGCCGTCGTTCCGGATTCCCCGGACCGAGCAGGATCGCTTGGCACAACACCTCTGGTCCTATCTCGAACTGACGCGTCTACGCGGGCTCATCGTGGCTGCCTCACCGGGACGCCGGGAGGCCCTTTCCCGGTTGTTCACGAAGGGTCCCCATCCGGCCCCGGCCCTGGCCGGACATTGGGATGACTTCGTCATGGGCCGGGAGCCGTGGGCTCTTCTCCAGGCTCCGATTGGAGAGGGATTTCTCTGGCCCGAGGCCGGCATCGCCGTCCTCACCGAAAACGAGATCTGGACGAGCCCTCCCGTCCGGAACCCCGAATCCAAAACCGCCCAGCAATGGCTCGCCCGGATCGAGGACTTCAAGACCCTCTCCCCCGGTGCACCAGTCATACACGAAACGCAAGGGATCGGACGTTACCGGGGACTCGTGCATCTCGAGGTCGACGGCGTTGCGGGAGAGTTTTTGCATCTCGAGTACTGGGGAGGAGACCGCCTCTATGTTCCCATTGCCTCCCTCCATCTCCTAAGCCCCTACCTTGGGGGAGATCCGGATCACGCTCCCTGGCACCGGCTGGGAAGCGGTCAGTGGGACAAGGCCAAACGGGAAGCCCGGAGGCGGGCGCATGACGTGGCCGTGGAACTGCTCGAAACCCACGCCCAGCGCCAGCTGGCACAGGCTCCCGTCCTTGAGTCGGACCCCGTTGCCTACGAACGTTTTTCCCTGGAGTTCCCCTTCGAGGAAACCCCCGACCAGGCCCAGGCCATCCGCGAGGTCCTGTCCGATCTCGAGTCCCCAACCCCGATGGACCGGGTGGTCTGCGGTGATGTCGGATTCGGCAAGACCGAGGTCGCCCTCAGAGCCGCCTGGGTCGCGGTCGAGGCCGGCTACCAGGTTGTGGTCCTCGTCCCCACGACGCTTCTCGCCCAGCAGCACCTAGAATCGTTCCAGGATCGCTTCGCGAACGGGTCGACCACAGTCGAGATGCTGTCCCGGTTCCGGAATTCGCGAGAGCAGGCACAGATCCGGGAGAAGTTCGCAGCCGGCGAGATCGACATCCTGATCGGCACCCACAAGCTCCTCACGGCCCGGCTCGATTTCAGGCGCCTCGGGCTCATCGTCATCGACGAAGAACACCGCTTCGG
>JAKARN010000241.1 GCA_021828425.1 Pseudomonadota bacterium
TATGCCCTTTCTGTCGCCCGAAGCCCTTGACCTCCGTCACGGTCAGCCCTTCGATCCCCACGGCATTGAGCGCCTCACGTACTGCATCAAGTTTGAACGGCTTGATGATGGCCGTGATCATCTTCATGGAGCTGCCTCCCCAGCTTCGAGCGCGGATTCGGTTGCGTTAAACTATATACCCTTCGCGTTTTCGCGCCCGAAAGGATCGGAGAATGAAGATGGCTACGCTTTCAGACTCGCTCGACTCGGTATTATGCAAAATACGGCAGGCCCTTCCTGACGATCTCGAGGATCTGGGTCGGGACTTCAGGAAGAATCTGAGGGCCCGCATGAACGGTGCCTTGAGTCGCCTGGACTTGGTGACGCGTGAGGAGTTCGAGGCCCAGCGCGAACTGGCCACGCGTCTGTCGGAACGGATTGAGACGCTCACCGCCCGGCTCGAGGAGATGGGTGGCCGCGAGAAGTCCGGAACTGGAGAGGGTCCCCGTAAGACGTCCCGCCACTGATTGCTAGGAGATCTCTCCTCAGAGTTAGGGTTTGGGCGGTGCCAGAGGATGCTGGGCCAACACCCAACGGGCCAGGGTCTCGGCCTGGGCCAAAGTCAGTTGGGGATGGGCCGGCATGGCGATCCCCCCGGTCCACGGGTTCCAGTAACCCGTTCCGCCCTTGATGATTTTGTGGGCCAGCTTCACAACAGCTGCCGCAGTCTGCCCACGGAAGCGGTAGGCCACCCAAGCATAGGCCGGCCCTACTACTTTGCTATCGATGGCATGACAAGCGAAACAGCCTTGGGCCGTCATGAAATGCGTGATCTCGGTCGGTATCTTAAAAGCTGGGCCTTGGACGGTTGCCGTCATGGGCGTCGCGGCAGGTACACCCGAAACGGATTTTGACTCCAGCCTGACCTGGCCCACTGGCCGAAGCCGCATATAGGCCTGCCGCTCAGCCAGTCGGGAAGCCCCATAGCTTTCATCACGGGATTGGACGGCGAGACCATTCGCCAGGAAAATCAGGACGACCGCAACAACCAGCAGCACCAGCAGGAAGATGGAAAAGGTCAGGATGAATTTTCGATCTTGAAGATCCATGCCGGGCTCCACGGAGATTGATGGGGATTTGCTGACGATATTATAGGGGCTGCCCGGTGCCAGTGTTGTTATCCGGCCTCGGGATGGCCCTTCGGGCCACTGCCGAAGAGCGGTCGGCGAGGGGATCCGTAGACTTGGGGTTTATAGTAGTCTTTATCCCTCTTCCTCACCACCACCCCACGATCACACGCATGCAAATCCCGGAAATCCTGCTTGTCGAGTCAGAGCATCGGCCAGGCAGCTTGGGCCGGATTCTCACTGCAATCGGCGAGTGTGGTGTCGTGATCGACCACCTTACTGCCGTCCGTCGCCACCAAGACAGGACCACTTGGGAGATCACGATCGAGATCGATGAGGAAACCGGGCGGAGGGTCACCGAACGGCTGGCGGCCTTACCGAACGCACGACTCGTCGGCAAATCGGACCGCGTCTTCGAACGGCACCGGGGCGGCAAGATTGAGATGGTCGCCAAGGTTCCCCTCGACTCGCTCCAGCAGTTGCGTGACCTCTACACCCCGGGAGTAGCCCGAGTCTGCCTGGCCATCCGGGACGATCCCGAAAAGATCCGGGAATGGACCAACTACGGCAACAGTGTCGGCATCGTCACAAACGGCACGGCCATTCTGGGACTCGGCGCGATCGGAGCCCAGGCCGGGTTGCCTGTGATGGAAGGAAAATCCATGATCTACAGCCGGATGGTTGGCCTCTCCGGGATCCCAGTGCTGCTCCGCGAAACTGAACCGAGGAAAATTGTGGACACCATACTGGCCATCGAAGGGAGTTTTGCAGCGATTCATCTTGAAGACATCGCGGCACCCGCCTGTTTCAACGTTACCCGAGCTCTCGAACAGGCGCTCGACAAGCCTGTCCTCCACGATGATCAAGATGGAACTGCGGTGGTCACACTGGCGGCCCTTCTTACGGCCGCGCGCAAAACCGGGATAAATCTCCATGAGGCAGTGGTGGGCCAAGTGGGACTCGGCGCGGCCGGAATCGGGATCGCCCGGCTCATCCGCGATTTCGGTGTGCGTGACTTGATCGGAACGGACCGGCGACCCGAGGCGCGCAGCGAGTTCGAACAACTGGGGGGGACCCTTGTCACCCTGGAAAAGCTGATGCACCATGCCTCGATCGTGATTGCAACCACCGGGGTCAAAGATCTCATTGCTCCTGCATCGGTCAAACCCGGCCAGATCATTTTTGCACTGTCTAATCCGGAGCCGGAAATCTCGGCCCGACACGCACTGGAAGCCGGTGCAGCTTTTGCTACCGATGGGCGCAGCGTCAACAATGCCCTCGGCTTTCCTGGCCTTTTCAGGGGCGCGCTCGATGCCCGGGCCCGAAGGTTCACGCGGGATATGCTCCTAGCAGCCTCCTACCGCATGGCCGAACTGGCACCTGACGGGGAGATCCTGCCGGATGTCCTCGACCCTGCCACGCATGCGGCCGTGGCTCACGCCGTCAGCCAGGCTGCCCACAGGAAATCTCCTTGACATAAATCAAGACTCCATCTTCGAAAACGGGGTAGCATACTCAAATCGGATGGCCCTGCTTCTTGGAGGTCACCCATGAAACGCCAGTTCATTGGACCCGCCCTGTTCCTCTTCCTGTTCTATTTCGCGGAAGCCGCGTTTGCTGCAACGCCGCCGACGCCCGTCCCTCCTCCTTCCCGCGTGCTCACTAGCTGCTACATGTGTCACAGCACGCACGGCAGTGATCCTCGTTTCGGGTTCATCCCGCGCCTTGCTCACCAGAGCGAGGTCTACATCGAGGAGCAACTCAAGGCGTTTCGCGACGGCAGCCGCTCGGATCCACCGGGTGTGATGTACATGTGGCCGGTGAGCGAAGCGCTCAGCAACCGGGAAATTGTAGCGGTAGCCCGATGGTATGCCTCCCAGCCGCTCCCCCCGCCCCAGCTGGGCGGACGGTTGAGTGCTGTCGGCAACGTGATCTTCCACCAAGGGATCCTGAAACAGGACATTCCAGCCTGCATGAGCTGCCACGGGCCGGATGCCGCTGGAACCGGCATCTATCCGCGTCTCGCAGGGCAAAATGCGGAATACCTGGAAGAGCAGCTGCGGTTCTTCAAGAGCGGCGTTCGTCATGACAAGAATGCCGATATCATGCACATGATTGCCATCCACCTGACGGACCGCCAGATCCGGGCAGTAGCCGAATATCTCACCACCCTCTGAGTGAAATCCCCGGACCTGTCCGGACCCCTTGTCCCACTATCTGAGAGAGTCTCATGAACACGCGAGCGACCCCCCCCAGACATCATCCCGGGCGCAGTTTCGTCCTGGCTGCGTTTCTGGCTGTCGCGACACTCGCGTTTCCCTATTCTGCTCATGCGATTCCGAGTTTTGCCCGACAGACGGGCTGGTCCTGCTCGGTTTGCCACACGATGTTCCCACAACTCACCCCGATCGGCCGGCTCTTCAAGCTGGGGGGCTATACCACGGCCAATCTGGCAGGCATGCAACAGCTCCGTCAGAAGCTCCGGCGGATGGCGCCCTTGGCACTGGACCGTGATCCTCCACTATCAATCATGATCCAAGCGTCGGAT
>JAKARN010000242.1 GCA_021828425.1 Pseudomonadota bacterium
GCTCAGACACAGCTGAGACGTTGAGGGCAAAAGGAAGGGGGCTCCTGTCCGGGAGTTGAAAAACGAGCGGGATCGGAAGCCCCGAAAGGAAGTTTTTTGGCTTTCAAGGTCACATGGTGCGGTCTGCCCGGATGGCCGACAAGATCTGTGATGATCCGGAAGCGGCCCGCCGGTTGCGGATCCTGGAGCGCTTGGAGCGTCTGCGCGAGGAGCACGGTCTTCCCGTCGTGGCGACCCGGCCGCGGCAGACGCGACGGCGGCAGCGGGACATGTGCCATGCCGAGGCCGTGCGAGGTCTGCGGGCGAGCGTTCCGGCCTGGGGCAATGCGTAGCGGGGGGCTGCTGCGCCGGGAAGGATAGACCATCTCGGACGGCACGGTGGGCGGGATCCTGGGTTGGTTGAAGGCTCGGGGGTGGATGTCGGTGCGTCCGGTGACCGGCGGCGGGCGGGCTGTGGCGGCAGCCCTGCGGGCGGCGCGCGCCGTGGGGGCTGACCGGGACACGATCGATCACTTCACGGCTTGGAATGCGGCCTCGTGCTCGAGCGTGGGGCAGACCTACAGCCGCATGACCAGCACCCGCGCGGCGAACTTCCTGAACACGCTGCGGACGCGTTGCCCGTTTCCGGTGCGGGCCTCCCGATCGCCGGTGGATTGCGGAGTTCCATGGCGACTTCGAGCCGGCCTGCCAGGAGTCCGGCATCGCGCCGTACGTGGTGCCGTCAAAACGGCCACAGCGGCATGGCGGCGTCGAGCGGGCCAACGGCACCCGGCGCGACAAGTTCTCCGCCTGCCTCTCTTGACTCATCGCCTGCGCGAGCTGCGTCCGTTGATTCGCGGGTGGGAGCAGATCCCTCACTGCATGCGACCCCACCAGTTCTTGCGGCATCGGATACCCACCCAGTATCTTCACGATCTCGGTTACGAGATCCCCGACATCCGCCTCGATATCCCGGGCTCTCAGATCGACTGAACCAGGACCAATTCTTGCCGATCGCTGCCTGTGTCGGGTAGACTGGGGCCGGTGCCCGGGTAGCGCAGTTGGTAGAGCAACTGATTTGTGGCCCAGGCTGCAACTTCGGCCGGCGACGGCCGTCGAAAATCGGGTGAATTCAGGGAAACCGTAACGCGTCAAGGCGACGGCAATCCTGAGCCAAGCCAGGCGACGGGTTCCGGTAACCTGGAAGGTGCAGAGACTAGGGGGTGAGCGTCCCGAGCGATAAGCCCCCCACGAGCGCCCGACACCCCAACGCCGTTTGGGGTGAAGAGATAGTCCGGTCCGGGGAGAAATCTCCGGGGAGCTGAATCAGTAGGTCGGGGGTTCGAATCCCTCTCCGGGCACCAGCCATGGGTTCAGGTGGATCTCGACACCTTGCGGACGTCAGGATCCATCAGAGCCCTGATTTTTACTCGGGGACAGACGACAGGTGTTCCAGCCGAAAAGTTTGTACCCCGGGCAATACCCGACGGCGCCGGTGACGAGGGGAAGAATTCCGATCCATCCCCAGAGACCGATCACGCCGAGAATCGCGAGAACGATGAGGAGACCCCCCACGATCATGCGTGCGATGCGGTCCCAGAGGGCTTCGTTGATGGTCATGTCGGTGACCTCCAGAATCTGACCGAGGAGAGACGGCAGGATCGATCATACATCCGTTCGAGGTGTCCGTCGATCCGGACTCCACCCACGCCGTGGTCGTGCACCAAACCCCGTCGTTCCCCGAATCTGAAAGATCTTGAGCCTGGTGGGATGGTGGGAGTCCCTTTTGCCTCCAATCTCTGTGTCCTCCCCCGAAAGCGAAGGGTAGCGTCGAGCCTGTAGGGAGGGTCGCAAGCATGTCTAGACAAAATATAATGTCGCCATGTCAGGGATTTTCGGCCGCTCCGCTGATCGCCATCGCTTTCGTGCGACCGCGTTGGCGATCCTTTTGTCGGGTGTTGTACTTGGGGCGCAACTCGTTTACACGGCCCATACGGTGGCCGGTTGTCGGGCTCCACAGCGAGGCAAGATCTGCGTGGTCTGCTTGCTGGGCAGTGGCCTCGTCGGAACTCCGACCGCATCCCCTGCCCAGCCACTTCGCCGTCCACGTCCCCGTCATCTTCCCGAGATTCGTCGCCCTTTCCCCGCATGGACGGTCTGGAGCCATTTCTACCGTAGCCGCGATTCTCCCTCCACGGGCGGCCGTGCGTCTCCAGTGTCCTTGTCCATTCCCTTTGACGAGCTGCGCGAGCGGTAGCCCGAGTTGATCGCCGGGGCCCGCGCGCGGCCCCGGAGGTCTTCGATGATTCAACACTCCGCATCCAGGGGGGCGAAACCGGCCCTCCTGGTGTTGTTTTTCTCCCTCTTGGGGGTTGTTGGTTTCACCACGCGTCCCGCACGGGCAACCGTTGCCCGCGAGCCTTCGTCTGGCGCGGTCGGCCCCCGTAGAGGCCGGCGCTCGGCTTCTGTGAAGGCGATGGTGCCCCATGGGCACCATCTTGCCTTGATCCGGGTGCATGGGGTACGGGTGCCGCGCACGGCCATCTGGCCCGATATTGGAAGCAGCGTCTACGTTTTCACTTCGCGCGATATTGGAGACCTTCCGCTCGGACGCAACACGAGCCTTCAACAGGTTCTGATCCAGGCACCGGGTGTCTATCAGGAAGAATTCGGAACCATCCACATTCGGGGAGAGCACGCCAATATCCAGTATCGAATCGACGGCGTCTACATACCCAGCCAGATCATCTCGGGCTTCGGGTCTGTTCTCTCGACGCGCTTTGCGCGCTCGATCATCTTGCTCACGGGGACTCTCCCCGCCGAATACGGCTATCAGACCGCCGGGGTGATCGAGATCGACACACCGAACGGACACACGAATCCCGGACTGCATCTCTCACTTCTCGGGGGGTCGCACGACACCTGGAGCCCGACCCTCACCTGGGGAGGAGCGACGAGGCGTTGGAACTGGTATCTGAGCGGCACGTATTACCGAAGCGCCTTGGGGCTCGGTTCGCCGACTGCAAGCTCGACGCCACCCCACGACACCACCCACCAGGGGAAAGGCTTTGCTTACCTCGCTTGGCATCCGTGGCGGGGCGCACGTTTGATGTTGATCAACGGCGAGGTTCGGGCGCACTACCAGATCCCCAACCCGCCCGGGGAGATCCCCCTCTACGCCTACGAGGCACAAAGCCCGGCTGAGCTCGCCCTGACCCACCCCTCCCAGGACCTTAACGAAACCCAGAATGAGAGCAACCGCTTTACGGTGCTGGCTCTGCAAGGTGCCGACCGTGGCTGGGATTACTCCCTGTCCTACTTCAACCGGCTACTCGTGACCCACTATCGTCCGGACCCTATCGGCGATCTCGTCTATGAGGGGGTCGCGGGGAACATCTTCGAGTCGAGCATGCTCAATGGGTTCCAGGCCGATGTCGACCGGAGGCTCGATCGGGAGAACCGTCTTGGCTTTGGTCTCTTCCTGAGCCACGAGCACGCGCGGGACGACGATGTCTCGTCGGTCTTTCCCGCAAACGCCTCTGGCCAACAGACCTCGGAGGTTCCGGAGACGGTGATCGACGATCACAACACGACGGGATGGACGTTTGGGCTGTACGTCCAGGATACTTGGCGGCCGGTCCGGAGCGTTCATGTCGACTACGGTCTCC
>JAKARN010000243.1 GCA_021828425.1 Pseudomonadota bacterium
AATCTGAGCCAGGATCAAACTCTTCGAAAAAAAACAAGAGAGTGTCTGGCCAATGAACTACTGCTCATTGATGCAGGCCACTCTCGATTTCCAGTTGAAACCCGGATCAGCGAAAGCGCCCACACAAGCTGCTTGACCAAATTTTTAAAGAACCGGCCTCTACGAAACATTCGTCCTAGAGGGCCTTGCAGTATAAGAAGCTTTGCGTTGGATGTCAAGCTGACTGTGTGCGATTACGCGTAGGCTCGATCCATACTGATGTGGTCACCCACATCAGGCAGCCTCCTTGATGTGGCGCCCAGTACGGCTCCCATCGGCGGCTGGCTGGAACCGGCCACCACCAGGCACCGGGACGCTTCAAGCAGGTCAGCGACATAGCGGTGGGCACTCTCAATCTCCCTGAACCGATGGGCAGCTCCTGCTCGAGCGCGCCTTGATGGTCGAGCTGATGCAGCCGCTCCTTGAGGTAACCACGACAGCGGCGCACGGGTTCAGCCATCGCTCCGGGTTCGAGATGGCGCAGCAGACTTTCCAGGACCACCGGGGCACAGTTGGATTGGCATCCGGGCACCCACCCTTTCGTGGGTCGCGGTACAAGCTGCCGCGGCGACAGTCAGATTGTCGCGGACGTGGCAGAAATCAACATAGGGAGTGGCCATATGTTTGAAACGCGCCTCCACCTGGACGGAATCCACTCGGTCCATCGCCCACGCATGGGCCCCGAGGTGGGCACCGAAGCCAGCCTCTTGAACACCATGAGCGTCGTTCTCCCCAGTTCAGCAAAACAGTCCTTGGTCTTCCCGATCCCCTTATATAAGGGGGACATTTCAGATTTGGGTTAGCAACAAAGCCGATGCAACCGGATGTAGGGAACCGACCGGGTTCCCGGAGGGAGCACGATAGCTCGGCGTCGTTCCGCTACAATCCCCCCTGCCCATGCAACATCCCGACGATCTCGATGGATCCCGCCCTGCCCACGCGGCCACGGCCGTCCGACGCCTGGCCCGGAGGATCGAGCAACGCGGTATCGAACGGGTTCCTGCGAACGACCGGCATCATCTCAACGTTTTCGACAACTTCACACTTTGGCTCTCGGCCAACTTGGTGGTATCCACAGTGGCTCTGGGTGCACTCGCCCGCCCGGTCTTCCACTTGAGCTTCTGGGCCGGGACCACCAGCATGGTCATCTTCACCACTCTCGGTACGATCCCGGTCGCTTTTTTTGCGACTCTCGGACCCCGTCTCGGGTTGCGCCAGATGACCATCTCCCGCTTCTCCTTTGGTTGGACCGGAGCCAAAATCATGGCCTTGTTCAACATCCTGTCCTGCGTGGGCTGGTCTGCTGTCGGCGTACTGATTGCGGCCCAAATCCTGACCCGCCTGAGCCATGGCGGAATCCCGATTTCCGGCGGGGTTCTTCTCATTGCGGCCCTGACCACGATCGTGAGCGTTTATGGGTACCGCTACGTCCACCTTTATGAGCGTTACGCCTGGCTTCCCATGGCGGCCATCTTCCTGCTGCTCGCACTCACCCGCCTGCCCGAGATGCGACTCTTCTCGCATACACCCTTACCCGCAGGCACGGCCGCAGACTGGATCTCCTATGGCGGAGTCGTGTTTGGCGCTGCGATCGGCTGGAGCTCCTACGCCTCGGACTATACCGTGAACCAGCCGGAGGCCACCCCTCGCCGACGCATTTTCTGGTTGACCTTTGCCGGGATCAGCCTGCCTTGCGTGTTGCTCGAAGTCTTGGGCATGGGACTCACCACCCTCTCACAGGGGCACAGGGCCGCCTCGACCGGAGGCGGGGCCCTCGTCGCTCAAGCCTTTCAGCCGCTCGGACTCCTGGGCTCCATCCTCCTCGTCCTGCTCGCACTCAGCATGGTGGCCAACAACATCCCGAACGACTACAGCCTGGGCCTGTCCATGCAGGTCCTAGGCCAGCGTTTTCGCGAAACTCCTCGCGCAGTCTGGACCTTCCTCGGAGCGGTGGGCTATGTCACGATCGCACTCTTGGCTGCCCACCATTTCGACATCCTGCTCGAGAACTTCCTCTTTCTCATGGCGTACTGGCTGGGCCCCTGGTGCATCATCCTCCTCCTTGACCATTTCCGAATCCGCAGCGGGACGTACGAAGCGGATCACTGGAACACCCGGAGTGCCCTGCCCAGGGGATGGGCCGCGATGGCGGCCATGGGCAGTGGCTTTGTCGGGGTCTACCTGGGTGCCGCACAGGCTCTTTTCACCGGCCCTCTGGCCCTCTGGCTCAACCCTCCCCAAGGGGTGGATGTGGGCTTCGAGCTGGGTGCCTTGCTGGCCGGGCTGACCTACCTCATGCTGCGCCCTCTGGAAAAAAGGATAGCCGGTCGCTAACAAGCACGGGATCCGGCAACCCTGGGCAGACGGAGCGCAGGAAGACGCTCATGGACAGACGTGCCCTGTGGGAGGCGGTCGCAGACCACCCACCGTCCGTACCACACTCAGCGTCAAGGTCATCGAATCGGTCCAGGGATTGGGCGCCGGCGGGATGTGCTCCGCCGTGATCATCGCCTGTTCGGCGGCCGCACTCGCTGATTCCGGCATCATCATCACATACTCACCATTCACGTATTCCGCCCAGGGAATCCGATAGGCCGTCCAGAGGGTGAATTGGGCGCAGTAGGAGACGGAGGCTTCGTTGTTCCAGGAAGCAAACGCACTCTGGTCAGAGGGGATGGGTCGGTAGGAAACAAGGCCGCCCCCCGGAGTGGACGGGTCGGCACCCGCACAGTGACCCGAGACTCCTCCTGTGCAATTGACAGCATTGAGCGCGTTCACGGCATTCTCGGCACTCACCGCGTCCGGTTCCTGGTAAAGCAGCGGGGCCGGTGCCAGACAAGTGGCATCACAAGGAGAGGACATCGGCGGACCTGCCGGTACCGCAGCAAAGGATTCTGCTGGATTCAGCATTAGGGCCAGGATCGCGATCAGTGGAGGAAGAAAGAGGGACCAGGATTTCATGCACTTGCTCCGGGGTGATGGGTGACGGGAGACCGGCTGGGTCAGAACCGGGAAATCGTTTCCCGGGCCTCCCCAGGAGTCAGGAGTCCGGACGGCTTTCAGTCGCATTGGGTCACCACCTTCACCACCAGATAGGGCGATGGAGGGGACACCCATCCGGCCTGGGTGAGAACACGGGCCTGGATGATCCATGCGGAGCCCGCCGGTATGGCCCATGCCTGGTACCCGGCCAGGGGCAGGGCAGCCGGTCCTGCCGACATGAAAACCGGAGTGATAAAGATCCGGGGCTGGCTGCCGGAGGGACAGTAATCCGGTTTGGGGATCACGCTCCCGTTCTGGGCTTCCGTCTCGAAAACAACGGCATGGGACAACGCGACTTGTCCGTTCTCTGCCGTAACATCCCCTTGAGCGGCCACCCTCCCTCCGTCGATTGCCACTGCTGGCTGACCCGAGGCATCGCGACCGGAATAAAGACCCCCATCCGCAAACAGGTTCCAGGTCCGGATACCGTTGGGTGCGACCCCTTGGGGGAACCCACTCGTCGGTGAGAGACCGGAGGTGGCGATGTTGCCGCTCGCCGACAGGTTATCCACACCAGTCACATCATTCCCGCCCATGTTGAGCGGGGCGAAC
>JAKARN010000244.1 GCA_021828425.1 Pseudomonadota bacterium
TGACTATAGCTTCGCCCCCACCCGGGACTACGGGTTTTGTGTGGACGGACCAACCAGCGGATAACCATTATGCCGACGTGGTAATTCCCGGAGCAGCCGAGGCTGGTGGACCCGAAGCCGGATACGTGGCGACGGGGGACGTGCCGGGCGAGATCCGTGGGGATTTGGTGGGAGCGTACGGAGGCTGGACGTTTTCGATTGCCGGGACTTCGATTCCCAACCCCGGGCCTGGGCATCTAGTACTTTTTCAGTTTTTTTCTGGAGGAACCCTGGATCCGGATTACCTCTACCGGATTGCCGTTCCTGGGCATCCTGAACTTAATCAGATGTTCGCACCACTCAACATGGGAGGGAATGATGTGACCGGGGTGGATAACCTGTCGGAGAGCGGCAACCTCGCGACCTCTGGCCTCTCACCGACGAGCGGATTTCCCCAAGGAGTCGCACCCAGTGGTATCCGGACTTGGAACCTGTTTGCGGATGGCGGTCTTTATGCCGGCCGCGATGCTTCAGGCCAGCCGACGGTGGCCATCGCCGGAGGGAGGGTGGCCGCCGAAGGCGATGTCACAGCCGAGAACGGACGGGTCTCGTTGTCCCATGCCGTTGTTTTCGAAACAGAAGCCCAAAACGGGAGTGTGATCCCCAAACCGGATTACTGCCCCCCCGGCAGCCTACCCCGGATCTTTATCACGCCGGTTTTCATGTCGGCCGGACCGGTTGCTTTGCCCTTGGCCGGGTACCAAGCGTGGGCCACACCGGCAGGCTCCGCATGGGTCATCCAAGCCCGTGTTCTCACCCAGGCAGGATGGGTATCCCCTCCCTCGCCCTATCTGGTGGTGAAGGTGGTGACCCAATGCGATTGAAACCAGCCCGGACTCCCACTCCGCGCAAAGGGGGGACCTTGGGTGAGGTTCGGCAAGCAGATACCCCCCCCGGTTGGGTTCAACCGGTCTCCTATCACCCGTCACTCCGGAGCAAATGCATGAAATCCTGTCCCTTCTTTCCCCATCCACTTGTTGTGACCTTGGTCCTCATGCTGCATGCAACAGGGTCCTTTGCAGAGGTGCCAGCGTGGCCGCCGATGTCCTCGCCTTGTGATGCCACTTGCCTGGCACCGGCCCCGTTGGTTTATCAGGAACCGGATGCGGCGAGTGCCGAAAATGCCGTGAACGCGCTCAATGCCATCAATTGCACAGGGGGGATCTCTGGTCACTGTGCGGGCACTGACCCATCCACGCCGGGTGGTGGCCTCGTTTCCTACCGACCCATCCCCCCTGATCAAAGTGCGTTTGCTTCGTGGAACAATGAAGCCTCCGTCTCTTACTGCTCCCAGTTCACCATCTGGACGGCCTATCGGATTCCCTGGGCGGAATACGTGAATGGTCAATATGTGAAGATGATGCCGGAATCAGCGAGTGCGGCCGCTGAACAGGAGATGATCGCGTCGGAGCATATCCTGCCGGTGCCTAATCCGTGGACCGATTCGATGACCTTGACGCTGAATGTGGAACGGACGGTGGGTGGTTTGCGACCGCCTCCCACAGGGCACGTCTGTCCGTGAGTGTCTTCGTGCGCCGGGTTGATGGCCCCCGTGTTTGTTAGCGTCCGGTCATCCGTCTTTCCAGAGGGCGCAGCATGAGGTAGGTCAGCCCAGCCAGTAAGGCAGCCAGCTCAAAGCCCACATCCACTCCTTGGGGAGGATTGAGCCAGAGGGCCAGAGGGCCAATGAAAAGAGTCTGTGCGGCACCTAAGTAAACCCCGACAAAGCCGCTGCCAATGGCCGCCATTGCGGCCCATCCCCTAGGCAATGCACTCCGGGTGTCCCAGTGATCCGCTTCGTATGTCCCGCGGCGGATTCGGAAATGGTCAAGGAGGAGGATGATGCACCATGGGCCCAGCCAGTATGCCATTAGAAAGAGAAAGTTCTCGAGCAGGGTGTCGAAATGGTGGGCAGCCAAGAGGGCGATCGTGACATATCCCACCGCACCTAGGAAGGTCCAGACTGCGCGGGGTGTTTCGCGAAAACGCTGGCCTAGGACTTGCATGGATAGGCCCAGACTGTAGTCGTTTGGGATATTGTTAGCCACCATACTAAGCGCGAGCAGGACGAGGAGGACGGTGCCCAGAAGCCCGAGCGGTTGAAAGGCTTGAGCGACCAGGGTTCCGCCCCCTGCAGAGGCCGCCGAGTGTCCCTTCGGGATGGTGGTGAGTCCCATGCCCAAGACTTCGAGCAGCACACAAGGCAGGCTGATTCCGGCAAAGGTCAACCAGAAAATGCTTCGGCGAGAGGTGTCCTCAGGCTGGTTCACGGTATAGTCCGAGGCGTAGGAACTCCAGCCGATTGCAGCGCCAAACACGACCCCGCCATAGGAAATCCAGTCTGCAGCAGTGCTCGCGGGTAAGGGTGTGGAAGAAAAGAGTCGCATCTCGGGCAGGCGGGTGAGTGCGAGCAGCAGGAAGATGGCCGCCATGGGAAGCCATGCGTAACGCTCGTAGAGGTGGACATAGCGGTACCCATAAACGCTGACAATCGTGGTCAGGGCCGCAATGAGAAGAACACCTCCGGAAATCGGGATTCCTCCCTCGCTCAGGTGCGTCAGGATCTCAGCCGCGATAAGTACGCCGACTGCAGACCAGCCCACACAAGATAGGACGTTGAACAGGGCCATGATCTTGGCTCCGGTCCAACCAAAGGAGAAGCGGGAAATGGTCATCTGGCGCAACCCGAGGTGTGGTCCCAGAGTCGCAAAAAAAGCGGCGGGGATCGTACCGAGAGCGGTGAAGAAGACCATACTGGTAGTTCCGGCCCAGAACCCTAGGTGAAAGACTTGGCGGGCGAGCGCGCCCAGGGCCACCGTGGACACCACCAAGTTGGCCGAGAGCCAGAGCGTGAAGTTGTCGAAGACGTTGAAATGGTGCCGGTCGTTCTCCGGAACCCGCTCGATACCGCGTTGTTCGATCCTCCGGGTCAGGCGTCTGATGGCCGCCGCCGGTCGGATGAGGCGGGATCCGGCGATATCGTCGGAATTTTTCATGGGCAGGAGGGATTGTAGCTGAACGAAGGTGGGGTATTGTGCTCCCGTCCGGGGAACCCGGTCGGTTCCGTCATCCGGGTTACAGGCATTTTGCTTGACATCCAACGGAAAGCTTTTTATACTGCAAGGCCCTCTAAGACGAATGTTTCATAGAGGCCGGTTCTTTAAAAACTTGGTCAAGCAGCTTGTGTGGGCGCTTTCGCCGATCCGGGATTTCAACCGTAAATCGAGAGTGGCCTGCATCAATGAGCAGTAGTTCATTGGCCAGACACTCTCTTGTTTTTTTTCGAAGAGTTTGATCCTGGCTCAGATTGAACGCTAGCGGCATGCCTAACACATGCAAGTCGAACGGTAACAGGCCCTTCGGGGTGCTGACGAGTGGCGGACGGGTGAGTAACGCGTAGGAATCTACCCATCAGTGGGGGATAGCCCGGAGAAATCCGGATTAATACCGCATATGCCCTACGGGGTAAAGCGGGGGATCGAAAGACCTCGCGCTGGTGGAGGAGCCTACGTCCGATTAGCTAGTTGGTGGGGTAACGGCCCACCAAGGCAACGATCGGTAGCTGGTCTGAGAGGACGACCAGCCACACTGGG
>JAKARN010000006.1 GCA_021828425.1 Pseudomonadota bacterium
CGGGCAGGTCCCAGGTTGTGCAGGTCAATGAAGGTATCGCCGTCATTGCCGTTGTTGGTCTGGGCGTTGAGGGCCGCCCCCGACTGCGAGATCGACTGGAGAATGTTCCCAATCGTGACCTCGCCGGTCAGGTTGAGCTGTTGGCGCGTGAGCACCACGACCGGTTGCGCTGTGACCGTACTCGTGCGCAGGATCCGAGAACCCACGACCTCGATTTTCTGGAGTTTCGTGGACTTCTTCCCCTGCGCCAGCGCTGCCGGTGCGGCGATAACTGCGGCGGATGCGCCAGCCACGAGGGCCCCGCGTACCGCCTGCCGCACGAGATTTCGCTGTTTCATTGTGTATTAGCCTCCACATGTGGTGAGGTTGAAATGCCTTGGCGCGACCAAGGATGTGGTGAGCATACCACGTGTAGCACGACTGTCAAGCCCCCCAGGCAGACCCGTTTTTTCTGTCCTTGAGTTGGATGGAACCGGGATTGGGCAGCAAATACAGAAGCGGTTTGTGTTCCAAAAGCAACATAAATATGTTGTTATGATGCAACACCAGCATCTGATACAATCCGGATCGCATTGAAATGGCAGGGCAACATGTCTCAGGCGGGCCTTCCTCCTCCCTTTACCTATTCCGGTTCGGAAGAGCCGACGGTCACTCCGACTCCAACCGACATCTATCTCTGGGGTAACGAGTATCGCCGACAGGGAGATCATGAGGCCGCCGAAAATGCCCTCCGGAGTGCGCTTTCACAGGATCCCGGGCTTTTCGAAGCCCGGTTGAGCCTGGCCTTCCTGTACCGGGACCAGGGACGGATGGAAGATGCGGCCCGTCTTTTCGACGTCTGGCTCAAGACCCGGCCAACCGATGCCGTCCTCTGCGGCCAAGTGGCCCATTTTCTCGAGAGCCTGGGTGATTCCGAGCGTGCACTGGCCTGTCTCGACTCGGCAATCCAGATCGACCCGAACCTTGTCCAGGCCTGGTTCGAGCGGGGTCGTCTTCTGCTTGCGCTCGGACGCTTCGAGGAAGCCGCCCGGAGCCTCGGTCGGACCCTAGAACTCGCCCCCGATCACGATGCGGCCCACCTTCTGATCGTCCAGACCCGCCGCTTTAGCCCAGACGACCCCCTGATCCCCTTCCTTGAAGCCCAAGCCACCCGGTCGCCGGTTTCGGATTCCACCCAGGCCTGCCTGCACTTTGCCTTGGGCAAGGTTTACGACGACCTCGGACAGTGGGGGCGGGCTCTCACCGAAATCGAAGAAGCCAACCGCATCCGGCGCGGCATGACCCGCTTCCCGAAGGCGGAACGAAAGACAGAACTGGACCTCAACCTCGCCCTCCCCCCCGGTGCCTGGGCCCCGGCGGCGGGCCCACCGGCCGAGCCCCTGCCCCTTTTCATCGTCGGATTACCGCGGGCAGGAACCACACTGGTCGAAAGCCTGCTCTTGAGCCATCCTGCAGTTTCTTCAGCAGGCGAACTGGACACCCTGGGGCAGCTCGTCGATGGCTGCCGCCTGGTCGAGCGCTGGCGGGCAGCGCTGGATGCCACAACCGTTCCGGACGGGCTCACTGACATGGAACGCGAGGTCGTCGAGTGTTACCAAGCCGCACTCGCCCGCTATCGGAGTCACGAGTGCCACTACGTGATCGACAAGAACCCGCTCAATTTCTGGCATGCCGGGGCGATCCGTAAACTCTTTCCCGGGGCACGGATCCTGGCCGTCGAACGCGACCCCCGTGATGTTCTGGTCTCCCTTTATTTCCAGAACTTCGACCACCCCACACTCGACTTTTCCTACTCCATCGAGGACATCCTGTTCTACCTCCGGGCCCATAACCTGCTCATGGCACACTGGAGGCGCTGCCTCGGAACCAGCCTCCGAACCGTGCGTTACGAAACCCTGGTCGGAGAACCGGCCACGGTCGTCGACGAACTCATCTCCTGGCTCGGCCTACCCACCCCAGGAGTCGACACGGGCCATCAGGCGGAGCGTGCGATCCGCACGGCCAGTGCCTTCCAGGCCCGGCAACCGGTCTACCAGCACTCGGTCGGGCGGTGGAAACCCTACGCCCGGATGCTCAGGGAGCGGCATCCGGAACTTGCCTCCTGGGGATTCTCCGATGAGTCGGCCTGAAACCGTGGTGCCACAACCGGGCATGCTCGAGACGGGCTTGCGCGAGGCGGTTTCCCTCATGCAACAGGGACACCAGGAGGCGGCCCAGAAGCGCTTCTCCGCACTCCTCGCCACCGGGACGTCGTGGCCCCCCCTCTTCCACTTCGCCGGGCTCAATGCCATCGAACGCGGGCAGGCTGATGATGGCCTTCAGCTGGTGCGCCGCTCGATCGAGCTCGCCCCCCACGATCTGGCGTTTCAGAACAACCTGGCCAATGCCCTGGTCCGCCTGAAGCGCTGGGAGGAGGCGGAGAAACTGATCCGTCCGCTCTTGGAGCGGGACCCCAAAAATCCCCAGCTGCTGTTTTCCATGGCCAACCTGCTCCACCTGACCGCGAGGGATGGGGAGTCGACCCTTTACTGGAAAGCCGCCTTGGAAGTCGCCCCCGACTGGCCCCAGGTCTGGCTCGGGCTCGGGGAAACCCTCGCGGAGTTGGGTGATACCGAAGGCGCCGAGAAAGCCTACGAACAGGCCCAGAAGTACCGCCCGGCCGACCCCCTGATCCGGACTGCCCGGGCCGATGTACTGGCCCAGGATGACCAGAACGAAGCCGAGCTTGATCGCGCCCGGGCCCTCTACGAGGAGGCGCTCCGGCTCAAGCCCGGTTTCGAGCCGGCCGAGGCCGGTCTCGCAGGTCTTGAAGGGCAGCATGGCCAGTTTGACCAGGCGCTCGAGCGTCTGCGACGGATGCTCCGGGCCTCCCCGCCTTCCTACCTCGCAACCTGGCTCCTCGCCCGTTTCAAGCGCTTTCAAGCCGGCGATCCGGACCTCAAGCTCATCGAGCCCCTCCTGTCCAAGGCCCGATCGGAACCCCACAATCCCATGGCCCACCACGTCCTCTTCGCCTGGGGCAAGATCCTTGAGGACCTGGGAGACTACGAGGCCGCCTGGCAAGCCTATGTGGAGGGACAATCGCTCAAGCCGGATGACAATTCCTATTCGGAAGGCGTCCAGCGCCAGTACCTGCGACTGCTCCGCGATGCAACGGATGCCACCTTCCTCGAAAAAAACCAGATCCTGGAACCGGCACCGGTCCGTCCGCTCTACATCGTGGGCATGCCCCGTTCGGGAACGACCCTGATCGAGCAGATGCTCTCGGTCCACCCGTCGGTCACAACCACAGGCGAGATGATCGCTCTCCAGAACAGCGTGCGACACGGTCTCGACATCGCTGACCTGAGCCAGTTGCCCTACGCGTTCAACCCGCTCAAGCCGACCGCCTGGCGACGGCTCCGGGCCGAGGTGGACCGGCTCTACGCAGAACGGAGCGGGGGCCGGGGCGTCCTCACGGACAAGATGCCGAGCAACTTCATGAATGTGGGCTGGCTCGCCGCGCTCTACCCCGACGCGCGCTTCCTCCATATCCAGCGCGACCCGCGCGACACCTGTGTCTCCTGTTACACGACCCTGTTCCGGAGCAGCCAGAAATTTTCCTCCAACCTGACCCACCTGGGCCATTACTACCGCATGTACGAGACCCTGATGGAGGGGTGGCGCAGCTTCCTGCCCCCCGCCCGCCTGCTCGAGATCCGCTACGAGGAACTGGTGGAAAATCCGAAGGAGATCCTGGAGCGGGTCCTCCACTTCGCGGAACTCCCCTGGCACGAGGAATGCCTCCATCCCGAACACGCCACCCACCGGATCCGGACGGCCAGTATCTACCAGGCGCGCCAGCCGATCCGCACCGGTTCGATCGGGCGCTGGAAGCGTTTTACCTCCCACCTGGGCCCTCTCGAGCAAGCCCTCACCATCACCCATCCGCTCGAGGACAATCCCCCGGCCGGGCCGGTATAATCGGACTATCCAACCTTCTCGTGACGGTCACCGGCTGTGGATGATTCCGATCCGCTCGCACTCGAAACCGCCTTGGGCCAAGTCGGCGAGGAGGCCGAGTCGCGGGGAGCGGCGCTCATCGCCTTCGTGAAAGCCCGGGTCTGGGTGCTGGCCGACCGCGATCCGGGGAGCGATCCCGAAGCACTCAAGAGCGCGCAGCTGTCCCTGGTCTCGGACGGACCCAATCAGAAGCAGGCCATGCTCGCCATTTTTTCCTCGCCCGAACGGGCCGGGCGCTTCCTCAAGGATCACGGCGGGGCCCCTCACGTCGTCCCGGTCGAAGGCCCCTTCGCGATCCTCGCGGTCCCGTCGCAGGCCGGCATCGTCATCAATCCCAACCAGAATCCCTCCTTCCGGATCGGTCCGGAAGCGGTTTCCTACCTCAAGGACGAGATGGCCCACGCCCGCGACCGCTACGGGTCGATCCCCACGCCCCCATGAATACCAGCCGCAGTCCCCGTCCTCCGGGCGGGGACCTGGAAACCCTGAGGGCCCATCTCGAGCGTTCCGACTACACGGCGGCGGAAGCCGTGGTCCAAAATCTCCTCGCGCGATATCCCGCAGATTTCGAGATCCTCTACCTGGCCGGTGTCACCGCTTCCCGCAGGGGTCTCACCGAGGAGGCCATCGGCCGCTTCGAACGTGCCCTGGCCCGTGCCCCGGACCGGAAGACCCGGTCGGCGATCCTTCAGGCAATCGGAAAATCACACTGGGCGCTTTTGAGGCTTGAGCTGGCCGAGGCCGCGTTCACCCAAGCGACCCAGCTCGCACCGGACGATGCCAATCCCTGGATTGATCTCGGAGCGGTCAGAAAGAGTCTCGGCGATGCGGTCCACGCCCTGGACAGCTTCACAACAGCCCTCGCCATCGACCCGGATTCGGTTGAAGCGCGGATCGGGGTCGGAGTCTGCGAAATCGACCTCGGTCGGATCACGGAGGGCCGCCAATCGCTCGAGGCGGTCCTCACGATGGCGCCGGGTCACCCCGAGGCCGAAAACGGTCTCGCGCTCCTGGACCAGAGCGAGGGACGGCTCGGAGACGCCGAAGCGCGGCTCCTCCGTCTCCTTGAGGCGCATCCTGAACAGATGGGGGCCTTCGGCCTGGCCTCGCTCCGGACCTTCGAGGGCGAGGACGATCCCCGTCTGCGACTCCTCGAAGCACGCCAGACAAACCCCGAATGGATGAGGGCACCCGAGATCGTCCAGATCGACCTCGACTATGCACTGGCCAAGGCGGACCATGACCTCGGGCGGTTTGGACCAGCCTTCTCCCGCCTCGCCCAAGCCTCCCAACGACGTCGGCAGCTTTTTTCCTTCGACGTCGGCCGGGAGGAGGAGCGTCTCGAACGGATTGCCACTCTCTTCACCCGGAACTTTATCGAGCACTACCGTCTTCACCAAGATGACCTTCCATCGCGCCCGATCTTCATCGTGGGGCTGCCCCGCTCGGGCTCGACGCTCCTCGAACACCTGCTCGCCGGGCATCCCCAGATCACAGCCGCAGGCGAACGCCTGATTCTGCCGCGTCTCGCAACCGATCTCAGCCTGTCCTGGGGACGCCTTCCCGGCTTCCCCTCCGCGCTAACCCCGGGCGGCGCGGAAAACGACCTCCGGACAGTCGCCCACCGATACTACGATGCCTTGCAGGGCAGCCGGGGAGCGCTGCCCGGTGCGGCTTTCACGGACAAGTTTCTCGGCAACTTCCAGTTTGTCGGACTCATCCGGATGGCGTTCCCGGAGGCCCGGGTCATTCATCTCCAAAGACACCCGCTCGATCAGGCGCTTTCGGCCTACCGTCAGCTCTTCACCTACGGTCATCCCTACACCTACGATCTCACCGAGTTCGGACGTTACTACATCGCCTACCGGCGTCTCATCACCCACTGGCAGTCGGTCGCAGGAGAGATCCTTCACGAGATGTCCTACGAGGCGCTCGTGGGAGACCCGGAGGCGATGTTGCGACCACTGCTCGACTTCCTCGACCTGCCTTTCGATCCCGCCTGTCTTGAAACGGGCACCCGGACCCATCTGCCACGCACCGCGAGCGCGATCCAGGTCCAGTCTCCCATCCACGAGGATTCCGTCGGGGTGTGGAAACGCTACCGCGAGGAACTCGAACCCCTGAGGTCGGCCCTTTCCTCCTGGATCCCCCAGGAGACCTCTGGCTGAGCGGTTCATGGAGGCCCAGGACCCCTCCGCCCCGCCTTCCCCCCTCCGGGGCTTCTGGGCGCGACGAATCGAGCGTCGCCTAGCCGCCGCCGGCGTGCGGCTCAATGGTCCCGAGCCGGAAGGCATCACCGTTTACGATCCCGCATTTTTTCGCCAGATCGCCTTTCGGGGAACAATTGGTTTCGGCGAGTCCTACATGGAGGGCGGGTGGGACAGCCGGGCGCTCGAGGAGTGCCTGGAAAAACTTCTTCGCTACGACCTCGACGAGACCGAAGGCCACCTCTCCAAAACCCTCCGGATGCTGATCGGCCGACTCATCAATCGGCAATCCCCAAGACGGGCATTCGTGATCGGACGCCGTCATTACGATCGAAGCCTGGCACTTTTCGAGGCCATGCTGGACTCCCGTCTCCTCTACAGCTGCGGGTACTGGAAAACGGCCCAGACCCTCGAGGAGGCCCAGGAAGCCAAGTGCGACCTCATCTGCCGGAAGCTCGACCTCAAGCCCGGACTCGAGCTCCTGGACATCGGTTGCGGGTTCGGTGGATTCGCACGTTATGCGGCCGATCACTACGGCGTGAGCGTGCACGGCATCACGGTCTCCAGGGACCAGTACGACTACGCGTGCAAACAGTCCGGGGGCCGACCCCTCCGTTTCGATCTCATGGATTATCGCAATCTCAAGGGATCCTATGACCGCATCGTTTCGGTGGGCATGTTCGAACACGTGGGTGCAAAAAACTACCGCCGTTTCTTTCAAACGGTCCGCCGGGTCCTGCGCCCGGACGGCCTGTTCCTCCTGCACTCCATCGGCGGCAACCGCTCACGGACCCGGACGGATCCCTGGATCGAGCGCTACATCTTTCCGAACAGCCTGGTCCCATCGGCCGCCCAGATCACCCAGGCCCTGGAGGGCCTCTTCGTTCTCGAGGACTGGCACAACTTCGGGGCGGATTACGAAAAAACCCTGCGCGCCTGGCACCAGCGCTTCGAGGCCGCCTGGCCGGATCTGGCCTCTCAGCACGACCCCTGTTTCCACCGCATGTGGCGCCTCTACCTCCTGGCCAGCGCGGCGGAGTTCAAGCTCAGGAAACTCCAGCTGTGGCAGCTGGTCCTCTCACCGCACGGAGTTCCGGGCGGTTACCGGGCACCCCGCTAGTCACAATGGAACGACCGGTTCCCGATTTGCAGCGGCGCGGCACAGGAGGAGGTGATGTCGCCGGCGACACCCGATCCGGTGGCTTGACCGCGAATTGGCGGTTCAGGGATTGACCACCACCGGCAGATCTTTTCAACATCCTGCGCCGCCCTGACTCTCGCGCGACGGCTTATTCGAGTGCCACTCGGGTATAGGCCCAATCGGACACGCTCAACCGAAAAGCTCACTGTGCGAGCCAAGCCGCGCAAGCCTGAGCGTGTCGGCATCCGACTTGCGATGGATCAGCAGCAAGTCAGGCTTGACGTGACATTCCCGGTAGCCTGCCCAATCGCCGCTCAGGTCATGGTCGCGGTGTTGGGCGTCAAGAGGTTGGTCCATCACCAGCGCCACGAGAACGGCCCCCCGATCACGATCGAGCGTGCCCCGGTGCTGGCCTTTGGCCTCGCGCTTGTAATCGCGTTTGAAGGCTGAGGCGCGGTCAATCGTCCGCATGCAGGTCTGCCATGAGAGCGTCAACGCTGGCGAATCGCTTGCTCTTTCCTGCCTCAAGTTCTGCGATGGCCTTGCGCGTGGTGGCATTGGGCACTTTCACATCGAAAGGCAAACGGCGCTCATCGGCTACGCGCAGCATCAGCAAGCGGATAGCGTCCGAGATGGACAGCCCCATGGCTTCGAGCGCGTCAGCAGCCCGCTCCTTGGTATTGGTGTCAATGCGAGCGCGGACATAGGTATCGGCGGCGGTGCTCATGGTGACTACAAACCAAGATGGGAGCGTTTCGTAACCAAGGGAGCAAGGCAAGTACCCATGGTTACGATGGAAAAGAGCTATCAGTTGTGTGGCCAACTTTTTGAGTGGTCGCCTGTGCATGTCCTGTGGATCATTCCAAGTGCTGCGCACCGCGCACAGTGATGTGAAGTGTCACAACCGGGCTGCACCAGAACAAAGAGCCTCACCCGGATCTTGCCCAGGTGTCGCCTTGCCCAAGCAGCAAAATCAACCGTGCCCGGTGCGCATCATCCGCGCGACCGCGCCTGGCTGCTTCCTCGACGACTCGGTTCCCTGCGTCCTGCATCCGTCCGGGTGATCGTGTGCAGGAGCACGATCACCCGACCATTTGACGTGTAACAGTCCACCAGGCCGGCACTCACGAGGTCGAGAAAACCGCGATGGACCGCGCGCGCCGCTTGCCGAAGCCGGTGAGCGCCAGGTAGATCACGGGCGTGGTGTAGAGCGTGAGGGCCTGGCTCACCAGGAGTCCTCCGATCACGGCAATGCCGAGCGGGCGCCGGGTCTGGTAGCCGGTGCCGACCGAGAACGCGAGAGGCAAGGCCCCGAGGATGGCCGCCAGTGTCGTCATCATGATCGGGCGGAAACGGACCAGGCAGGCCTCGCGGATGGCCTCCAGGGGAGGAACGCCCCTGACCCGCTCTGTCTCCAAAGCGAAGTCGACCAGCATGATACCGTTTTTCTTGACAATGCCCATGAGAAGGAAAATGCCGATGATCCCGATCACCGACATCGGGGTCCCCGTCAGTTCAAAGGCCAAAAGCGCCCCGACACCGGCCGAGGGAAGCGTGGACAGGATCGTGAGGGGTTGGGACAGGCTCTCATAGAGGACTCCGAGGACGATGTAGATCCCGAGGAGCGCAGCCAGGATCAGAAGCGGCTCCTCTTCGAGCGACCGGAGAAAATATTTGGCATTGCCGCCGAAGCGGATGCGCAGTCCGCCGGGCAGTCGCATCCGCCCGATGTCGCGTTCCACGCGCGTAATGGCGGGCCCCAGCCCGACCCCCGGCTTGACGTTGAAACTGATGGTGTTTTCCGGGATTCCATCGAAATGGACCACCTGCAGGGGCACTTTCGAGCGGGTGAGCCTCGCCACTTGGAGCAGCGGGACCGGTCCCTTTGTGCCGGAGACAAAAATCCGGTTCAGATCGACGGGCGAACGGGCCCGCTTCGCCCCCACGGTCAGGATGACCTCATACTGGTTCTGGGCCCGGTAGATCCGCGAAATCGGTCGCTGGCCGAAGGCTTCGCTGAGCGCCGCATCGATCGCCGACACCGAAACGCCGAGGCGGGCGGCGCGGGTCCGGTTGATCCGGACCAGGATCTCGGTCTGGGCCCGGTTCAGGCTCGAGGAGACCGTATTGATGACCGGAAGCTTCCTCAGGCGCCCGACGATCCGTTCGGTCGAATGGTTCAAGACTGAAAGCGAGGGATCCAGAACGGAAAAGCTGTAGGAACCGCCGTTGTTCTGGCCGCCGAAAAAGAAATCGCCGGCGATATGCAGGAAAACCCGGACGCCGGGGATCTGGGAGAGCCGGTGTTCCAGCGCCAGGATCACCTGCTTGCCGGATTGGTGCCGTTCCGAGAGCGGCTTGAGACCGATAAACATCGAGCCCCGGTTGGCTGTTGAAAAGCCGTTGGTGACACCCACCCGTGAACTGATCGTGGCCACCGCCGGATCCTGCCGGATGATCCCGACCACCTCGTTCTGGAGCTTTTTCATCCGGCGGAAGGACACGTCCGGCGCGGCCAGCGTCTGTCCCATCACGATCCCGGTATCCTCCTCGGGCATGAAGGTCTTGGGAATGCGGATGTAGAGGAAGATGGTGAGCACCAGGGTGAGCCCGAAGAGGGCCAGCATCGAACGGCGGTGGGCCAGCGCCCAGTCCAGGCTCCGGACATAGGCCGCAAAAAGCCACCGGGACAACTGCCCGAAGGCCACCGCCAGGCGGTTGGGAGGATGCTTTGGGGGAGGCGGGTCCTTCATGAGGTGCGCGCAGATCATGGGGGTCACCGTGAGCGAGGCCAGTCCGGAAATGCCGATGGCCACGATCAGGGTCACGGAGAACTCGTGAAAGAGTCCGCCCACAATCCCGCCCAAAAGCGCCAGCGGGAGAAAAACCACCATGAGCGATGCCGTGATCGAAAGCACGGTAAAGCCGATCTGCCGGGCCCCGCGCAGGCTGGCCTCGAAGACCGGCATGCCCCGCTCATGGTGGGCCACGATGTTTTCGATCATGACGATGGCATCATCGACCACAAAGGTGATCGCGATGGTGAGGGCCAGCAGGGAAAAGTTGTCGAGCGAAAAACCGAGCGCCCACATGGCTGCCAGGGTTCCGGCGATTGCGAGCGGGATGGTCACGCCGGCGGCCAGGGTCGGTGCCCACCGCCGCATGAAGAGGGCCACCACGATCAGGACCAGGACCAAGGTGATGAGCAGGGTGATTTCGAGATCATCGATCCCGGCACGGATCACCGTCGTCCGGTTGGTCAGGATGGCGAGATGGATGCCGGAGGGCATGAGGCGGCGGATGGCCGGGAGCTGCCGCTCCACGCCCCCGACGGTGTTGATGATGTTGGCGGGAGGCGTCTTGGTGACGGCCACCAGGATCCCCGGTTCCCGGCCGTTGGTCGCCGCCATCTCGGTGTTGGAAACGCTGTTGACGACCGAGGCCACCGCCCCCAGTTCGAGGAGACTGCCGTTCTTGGCTTTGAGCACGATCCTCCGGTACTGAGCCGCATTCCGGAGCTGACTGTTGATCGAGAGGATGTACCCGTGGCGGCGACCCTGGATGGTTCCCAGGGGAGCGAGCACATTGGCCAAACGAACCGCGTTGTAGATGTCGTTGGGCGTGAGACCGGACGCCGCCAGCGCGGAGGGCCGGAAACGGATGCGCACCGCCGGCGATTCCCCTCCGTAAAGTGCCACCTGGGCAACTCCTTTGACCTGTGACAGCTTCTGCAAAAGGACGGTATTGCCGAAATCATAGACATCACGCAGGGAACGCGTCCTGGAAGACAGGAACAGGGTAAGAATCGGCCGGGAAGCGGGGTTGAACTCCCGGTAGTAGGGTAAAGCCGGCATGCCCGAGGGCAGATTGGGCAGGGCGGCATCGATCGCGGCCTGGACCGCATGGGCATCCGAGTTGATGTGGCTATCCGTGCTGAACAAGAGAATGATGGAGACGGCGCCCGTCGAACTGATCGACCGGACCTCATCGAGACCCGGAATGAGCCCGAGGTCATGCTCGAGCGGAGCGGCGACCGTATTGGCCATGGTCACCGGGGAAGCGCCCGGGTCCGAGGCAAAAACCACGATGCCGGGGATGGGGATGCTGGGCACGGGAGCCACGGGCAGAAGCCGGTAGGCCAGCACACCCGCTGCCAGGACACCCAGCGCGAGCAGGGTCGTGCCGACGGGACGGCGGATGAACAGGTCAGAGAAACCCATGGGCGCTCAGGACGGACTCGGCTCGGCGATGGCCAGTTGGGTCCGGTGATGACGCAACCGGTCGAGGGCCAGATAGATGACCGGCGTGGTGAACAAGGTCAGGACCTGGCTCAAAAGAAGCCCGCCGATGATGGTGATTCCCAGGGGGACCCGGAGCTCGGAACCGGCTCCTCCCTCGAAGACCAGCGGCAATGCGCCGAAGAGGGCCGCCATGGTGGTCATCATGATCGGCCGGAAGCGCAAGAGGGCCGCCTCCGTTATGGCTTCCTCGGGCGCAAGTCCCTGGGTGCGCTCCGCCTCGATTGCAAAATCGACCATGATGATGCCGTTCTTCTTCACGATCCCCATGAGCAGAACCACACCGACCAGGGCCACGATCGTGAACGGCGTTCCGGTGAGCAGGAGGGCCAGCAGGGCACCGATGCCGGCGGAAGGCAGGGTCGAGAGGATCGTGACCGGATGGATGGGACTCTCGTACAGAACCCCGAGCACAATGTAGATGACGATGATGGCCGCGAGGATCAGCCAGGGTTCCTCGGCCAACGAACGCTGGAACTCGGCCGCGGCACCGGAAAAGGTTCCATTCACGGAGGGAGGGACCGCGAGGCGGGCCTCGGCCTTGGCAATGGCCGTCTCGGCATTTCCCAGACTCACGCCCGGGGCGAGGTTGAAACTCAGGGTCACCGAGGGAAACTGGTTCTCGCGGGTCACAAGAAGCGGCCCCCGCCGGATGGTCACCTGTGCGACATCCGTCAGCGGAACCTCCGCGGTTGCCCCGGTGCTCGCCGTCGGCGTGAAGATCGAGCTCCCGCTGACGGCAGAGCCGGGACCCGTCGCGGACGTACTGATCTGGGCTCCGGCCGGGACGTAGATGGAAGCCAGTGCCCGGGGGGAACGGGCAAAGGCCGGATCCACTCCCAGGACCACCCGATACTGGGCGTTCTGGGTATAAATCGTCGAGATCTGGCGCTGTCCGAACGCGTCATAGAGGACATTCTGGATCGATGCCATGCTCACCCCCAGCCGGGCGGCGGCATCGCGCCGGACCTTGACATCGACCTCGAGTCCACGATCCTTGAGATTGCTCGAGACATCCCGTAGCTCCGGCAGCTGCGCCATTGCTGAGGCGATTTTTTGCGACCAGCGGTCGAGTTGGGTGGGATCGGTGTCGATCAGTGTGTACTGGTATTCGGCGGGCGAGAGTCGGGAAGACAGGGTGATGTCCTGTACCGGCTGCATGAAAAAGTGCAGACCCGGGATCGCTTCCAGGGAGTGGGCGAGTTCGTTCATGACCGTCCCCATCGAGGGACGGGAACCGATCGGTTTCAGGACAATGGTGAGCCGGCCGGTGTTCGGGGTCGGATTGGTCACACCCGTTCCGATCAGGGAGGTCACCCGGGCCACAGCCGGGTTCTGGAGGACCGCCTGGATCGCACGGTTCTGGAGGCGTTGCATGGCCGAAAGCGAAATGCTCTGCCGCCCTTCGGTGACGGCAATCAACTCTCCAGTATCCACGGTCGGCAGAAGCGCTTTCGGGACGATCAGGAAGAGATAGATCGTGATCACCACGGTCGCCCCGAAGACCCCAAGCATGAAACGGGCGTGCTCAAGGCACCATCCGAGACCGATGCGATAGGCCTCCCGCGTCCGGGCCAAGAGTCGCTCCGCGGTCCGGGCCAGACGGCTGGGCCTTCTCTCGGAGGAGGGCTTGAGCAGACGGGCGCCCATCATGGGGGTCAGGGTCAGTGAGACGAGGGCGGAGATGATGACGGCCACGGAGAGCGTGACCGCGAACTCCGAAAAGAGCCGGCCGATCACACCCGGCATGAAAAGCAGCGGGATGAAAACCGCGACCAAGGAGACGGTGAGGGAGACGATCGTAAAGCCGATCTGCCGGGCACCGAGATAGGCGGCACGCAAGGGAGGCTCCCCCCCCTCGATGAATCGGACGATGTTCTCGATCATGACGATGGCGTCATCGATCACGAAACCGGTGGCGACCGTGAGCGCCATGAGCGACAGGGTATCGAGCTGGTAGCCCAGCTCATGCATGACGGCAAAGGTTCCCACGATCGAAAGGGGCAGGGCGACGGCGGGAATGAGCATGGCCCGTGGGTCCGGCAAAAAGAGGTAGATCACGAGGATCACGAGCAGCATGGCGAGGAGCAGCGTGATTTGGACGTCCTCGACGGAAGCCTGGATCACCCCGGTCCGGTTGGCCACGATCCCGAGGTGGATGCCGGCCGGCAGGTTTTTCTGGAGTCCCTGGAGCGCCTGCTTGATGCGGGAGACCGTGCTCACGATGTTGGAGCCGGGGCGACGATGAATGTTCATCACGACCGCCGGGTGGCCATCGACACTGGCCAGTTCCTGCTGGTTCTCGAGCCCGGCCTTCACCGTACCGACCGCGGAAAGCAGGACCGGCGCATTGTTCCGGTAGGCCACCACCAGATGGCGATACTGCCGGAGCAGGGTCAGCTGATCGTTGGTCTCAATCGCATAGGCCTGATGCCTACCCTGGAGCCCGCCCGTCGCCCCCGCCTGGTTCGCGTTCGTCACGGCATTCCGGACATCCTCGAGGGAGAGCCCATAGGCCGCGAGTTGCAGGGGATTGACGTCGAGCCGGATGGCCTTGCGCAATCCACCCGCAATGGTGACCTCACCGACCCCGCGGATCTCGGACAGTTTCTGCAGGAACAGGGTCGCCGCGTCGTTGGCGACCGCATAGAGAGGAATCGTCTTCGACGTCATGGCGAGCGTCATGATCGGTGCGTCCGCCGGGTTGATCTCCTGGTAGACCGGGGGATACTGGAGGTTCGGGGGCAGTTCACCGGACGCCGCGTTGATCGCCGCCTGGACGTCCTGGGCGGCGGTCGAGAGCGGTACACTCAGCTCAAAACGCAGGGTAATCGCGCTCGTGCCCTCGCTCGAAACCGAACTCATGGCCGCGAGACCGGCAATCTCCCCGAATTGCCGCTCCAGGGGTGCCGTGATCAGCTTGGAGACGGTGTTGGGAGATGCCCCCGGAAGTTTCGTCACGACCTGGATCGTCGGGAAGGCCACTTCGGGCAGTGACGAGACGGGCAGTGCCGAATAGCCGAGAAGGCCGATCAGGAAAAGGGCGATGGCCAGCAGGGAGGTGGCGACCGGCCGGGCAATAAAGGGCCCCGAGATGTTCATCTGCCGGGTTTCATGCGGGCTGCAATCCGGATCGTGGCTCCGGACCTGAGCCGGGAGGTCCCCTCCGTCACCACCACGTCACCCGGGTGGAGGCCGCTACCGATCACGGCCAGCGTCCCGTTTTCATACTCCAACTGGACCGGCCGGATCAAAACGGAAGCCAGTTTCTGGCCGGGCTTGTCCTGTTTCACGAGATAGACAAAGTCGCCGGCCGGGCCCTCCTGGACCGCCACGTTCGGAATCGTCACGACTCGCGGAAGGACCCGGATCTCCACATCGATGTCCACATACGATCCCGGCCAGAGATCCATTCTCGGGTTCGGGAAACGGGCTCTCAGGGTGAGCGTCCCCGTGCTCGAGTTGATCTGGTTGTCGAGGACCGTGACTACGCCTTGGTCCCGGGTAGCACCGTCTCCCGCCTGGTTCGCGATCGTCGCCAGCACCGGCAGGGGACCTCGCGCCAGTGCCCGATTGATCTCGGGCAGGTCCTGCTGCGGGAGGCTGAACTGCACATAGATCGGCTGGAGCCGGTTGATGGTGACGATCCCGCCGGAGAGGGTCGGGCTCACAATATTGCCCGGATCCACCTGGAGGATGCCCGTGCGTCCCGAGATCGGCGCCCGGATCCGGGTGTAGGTCAGGTTGATGCGGTCGGCCAGGATGCTCGCCCGGTCCTGCTTCACTTGGGCCTTGGCGGCCAGATAGGTCGTCCATGCGGTAATCCATTGCTGCTTGGAAACGAACCCTTTCTTGACGAGCGTGGCATTCTGCTTTGCCTGCAGCTGGTCGCTGGTGCGGGTGGCCCGGTCCTGCGCCAGTTTGGCCACTGCCTGGGCGAGAGCCGCTTCGTAGGGTCGCGGGTCGATCTCGGCCAAGAGCTGGCCCTTCCGGACATACTGGCCCTCGTGGAAGAAAACCTGTTTCAGGGGACCGGTGATCATCGGCACGACCGTGACCGTCCGGTACGCCGTGACCGTACCCAAGGCATGAAGGTAAACCGGGACAGTGGCGAGGCGGGCGCTGGCCACCTCTACCGGAACCGGAACCTTGACCTTGCCAAATCGCGCGTTCCGTGAACCCCCGAAGGCAAGAAAAATTCCTGCTGCGAGCAGGACGACCAGTCCGGAGACCAGCAGCCATCTGAATCGTCTCTTCAAAGGGTTATTCTCCAGGTGGATGAGTTGCTGTTGTATTTAAGTATAACATTAGTTCGATTCAAAAAAACACGCCCGGCAGGATCTTTGGTCTCACCCATGATGGGAAGGAGCCCAGTGGAGTGGTTTCCCATCCGCGGGGAGGCGGAATGGCACCCCTGACGGCGGGTGCTCCCCGTCGAGGCCTGAGTCTCACGCTGTGAAAGGTGCCCTGTCCATTCGAGTGCCGTGTGGAACTGGAGAAATCCTCCTCTGTCTACATACAAGAGAGTAGAGCCATTGTGCACAGACCCTCGTTCCGGGAAAGGGCCGGAACAGCAGTCAGACCGGAATAAAACGCAGTTCTCGAAGACGATAGCCAAGCACACAATCTGCACCCTTTGGCGGATTGGAGATTGGAGTGTTGTAGGACGACGATTCCAAATCCCAGCAATAGGGTTCAACCGTGCTTTTGACTGGATTTGGGGTTCCAAGGTTCCATGCGACGCCTGACTCGTGGCTGGCATCGGTGATTGCAGCAGGCTTCGCCGATAGAGGGTGGACGCATACACTGGCTTGACAACGACCCGCTAATTTGCTAGTGTGAAAACTCAGACTAGCGCCGATTTGAGTTTCAGCTTGCGGGCGCTTTATAAATGCTGCTAAAGCGGTTGTTCCTCCATGGGACCTGCTCTGGCAAAAGCTGAGCGGGTTTTTTTACGCCCGCCACGTCCGGTTCCCGATCGGAATCGTATGCACAGGGCAGAGATGGGGCCTCCGATCGGAAAGATCCGCCCCCAGTGGAGGATGCAATGAAGAAATCAGAACCGCTTCCGTCCGGTCGGACGGCTTTCTGTTCCTGTGATGGCGGCTTCCCACACTGCGTCGATTCCGGAGAGCTGGAGAGTGCGGAAGCTATCCTTGATACTCTGTATACGCACATCGACGGCACCGAATGGTCTCCTTCCGCCCGACAACAGCTGGTTCGGCGTCTGCTCAAGCAAGACAACACGTTCGAGTGGGTCCGGGCGATGGTCATGGACCCGGAAGTTGCCTACCCGATCCTCTTTCCCGCCATCCTGAAGCACGGTTCCAGCAGTGACTGGCTTGAACTCTGCTGGAGAGTCGGTCAGAACGCACTCGACACCCGCCGCTTGGCAGAACGTTTCGCGTCAGAGGGCCAAGTGGAGGATCTCCTGGCATTCGTTTACAACTGCCGGAAAAATAAAATCCCGCTCACCAAGGGGGTGAAGGAAAAGCTCAGGAACCGTGCCGGACAGCTGGATGGAGAGCGTGGACTTGCCCGCTACGATCTCACGTGCGAGGGGATCTTCTGGCCGTTCCGGGCACGCGGATTTGTCAGTTATCCCGGGGTACTTATGCCTTGGCCCTATCGCCTGGCCCAGCTCCAGGAGAAGGATTTGGGAACTCGGCTGAAAGACCTCGGATTCGAGCCCGCCGTCGGAATCGCAGGGATTCTGGCTGCCTTGGATCGACGTCTAGGGCTCAAGGGCGATGCCGATCGTGCCGCTGTTCTCAATATCCGGAAGGGGCACCTTTGCGCATGGGCAAAAGGTGTTCGGGAACCAGACAACCGGGAGCTTTTCCGCATCGGGCAACTTTTGGGTGTACACGACCCGTCCATGGCCGGTCTCTTCAAGACCATCCAGCAGCGCTACGGTCGGCGTTCCCGTCGTCTCCTGGCCAGCGCACTCTCGGTCTCTCCCCGAACCATCGAAAGATGGGCCCAGGGTCGGACG
>JAKARN010000245.1 GCA_021828425.1 Pseudomonadota bacterium
GTCTTCGGACAGAGCCCGCTTCGTCATCCGGCCCCTGGGTTCGCCGCGTTTACGTTATATAATAAAAACCATTCCGATTTCAGGGTTGTCGTCGTGCGCGGGCACCGTAAAAGGTCTCCGTCAGTCATGGGGCGCCGGGGACGCCTCCTTCGTGTCGTTGGATGGCGGGAGCTGGCCAGCGCTGCGTTGGTACTGTCCACGGGCCTTGTGGCACCGAGCCGGGCTCAGACCTTGAGACAAGCCTTTATGCGCGCTTACCAGTCCAACCCGGAGATTCAGGCCGCACGTTCTGCCCTCGAGGCCGCTGCGTACCAGATCCAGGTGGCTCGAGCCGGCAGCCGACCGAGCGTATTCCTGGATGGCAGCGCAGGACGAGCCCGGTGGGGGGTCACCTCTAGCCTGTTTCATCTGATCGGTGCAAGTCTCGCCACCAACGAGTATGAGTATGGAATTGGAGTCAGCCAACCCCTCTGGCAAGGGGGTCGGGTGACCTCGCAGATCCGGGCAGCGCAAAACCAGGTTGCCGCGCGGCTGGCCCGTCTGCATGAAATCGAGCAGCGGGTCTTTCTATCGGTGGTCACTGCCTACACTTCGGTCTACCTGGACCAACAGGTGCTGGGACTCGAAAAACACAATGAACAGTTGTTGTTCCAGCATCTTCAATCCACCCGGGCACGACTGCGAAACGGCGAGGCGACCCGCACAGATCTGGCAGAAGCCCAAGCCCGGCTTGAACAGGCAAGGTCAGAAGTCATCGCCGCACAGGGACAGCTCGCCAACGAGGATGCACGTTTCTTGGAAGTTGTGGGCTCCAAACCCGGGTTCCTGGTCACTCCAACCCCGACCCACCCACTCCCGCACTCACTCGCTGAAGCCGAAGCGCTGGCCCGCGAGAATTTCTCGGTGATCGCCGCCCGCTTCGGCGTCCGTGCGGCTCACGAAACCATTGAGACGGTCCGCAGTGCGGCTCTCCCCGAGATTCAACTCATTGGCTCCTATGGACGGGCCTACAACCCGGAGTTTGGTTTTACCCGCCTCAACACGGCCAGTATCCTGCTCAGTGTCTCCGTCCCCATTTACTCCGGTGGGGTCACTCGATCGCGCATCCGCGCGGCACGGGCCGAGCTCAGGGAAAACCGCGAGAACGCCCGTGCGGTCCTGCGAGCAGCCCTCACGGAAGCAACACAATCCTGGCAACGCTACGTCACAGCGGGAGCACGCCTGCGTGCGCTCCACTCCCAAGTGGTTGCAGAAAAGATCGCTTACCGCGGGGTCGTGGCAGAACACCGACAGGGTGTCAAAACACTGCTCAACGTTCTAAACGCCGAACAGGAACTGCTCGCGGCCCAAGTCTCCTACGTGAGCTCCCAAGCCGAGCGAGTGGTCGCAGGATACGCCATCCGGGCCGCGGTGGGGAGCCTCACCTACCGTCATATCGTCCGACCGGGCCGTCTTGTGAAGCCCCGGATCGCGCCCAGAATCAAGCCCGCACAGCCCTGAACGGCGGTTGCCTCAGCGCTGCGAGTTCAGGTTCGCAAGCAGGCGCAGCAACTCCAGGTAGAGCCAGACCAAGGTCACCGTGAGCGCAAAGGCGGAGTACCATTCCATATAGTGGGGCCAGCCGGATTTCGCTCCCTGGTAGATGAGGTCGAAGTCGAGCAACAGGTTGAACGCGGCAATCGCAACGATCACAAGGCTGATTCCGATGCTGAGCTTGCTGCCATAAAACAGGTTGCCGGTATGGACGCCAAAAAAACCGACAACCATCGTCACCAGGTAGAAGAGAAACACCCCACCCGTGGCCGCCATGATCCCCGTCCGCAGCTTATTGGTCACGCGGATGATTCCACTTCGGTACAAGAACCACATGACCAGCATGACCGCGAAAGTGAGGAGGACGGCCTGGATCACGATCCCCGGATAGGTGGTATTGAACAGGGCAGACATCGAACCCAGAAACAAGCCTTCCGCCAGCGCATAGAGGGGGGCTGTGACAGGGGCCCACATCGGCTTGAAACTTGTCGCCAAGGCCAGAACAAGTCCCGCGATCAGTCCGATCCAGAGGTAGAAACTTGTGGCCGACATCGCAGCTGCCGGACTATGGGTCGTATTGAGGACGCTCATGTACTGGTTCCACGTAAAGAGCGCCGAAACCACCACCAGTACCAGACAGGTCAGGACCTTGTTCATCGCTCCATGGAGCGTCATGGCCTGACCGACCCCTTGCTGGGCCGGGAACTGGGACAGCAGGCTGTTTTTGAGGGTGGGATTTCCGGACTGTTGCATGATGGGCATCGGAGACTCCAAACGTCATCCTAAAAGGCTATGATAACGCAGCAGAGTGTGCCATGCGAACGACCCGGTCTTGCCCCGTGGTTGTCGTCGTTCCGGTGAGATGATGGCGATTCCCCATGCCGACCCCCCCCTCCCCACCCGACCCGAAGCCCGGTGATTCCAAGGACGGCAGAACGAGGCTGCCCATGGTTGTGGCCATCTCCTCCCGAGCTCTTTTTGATCTCGAGGAAAGCCATCGCCTGTTCGAAACCGAAGGTGTGGAAGCCTACGCACGCTATCAGATCGCCCACGAGGACGAAATCCTGGGGCCCGGGGTTGCCTTTCCACTGGTCGAAAAACTTCTGGCCCTGAACCGGGGTCCGGGGAACCGCAAACAGGTGGATATCATCCTGCTCTCGCGCAATAGCGCCGACACCGGGCTCCGCGTCTTCAACTCCATCCGGCATTATGGACTCGACATCTCACAGGCCGTCTTCAGCGGCGGAAAGGAGACCGCAGCCTACATCCGACCCTTCCGTGCTGATTTATTCCTGTCGGCGGATGCCCAAGCGGTCCGGGAAACCCTTCAAAGCGGTCATGCCGCCGCCACCATCATTCCGCGCAAGGCCGGCAAGAGCCGTTTTCCGGAACTCAGGATCGCATTCGACGCCGATGCCGTCATTTTCTCGGACGAGGCCGAGCGCGTCTACCGGGAACAGGGGCTCACCGCCTTTGCCGAGCAGGAAGCCGAGCAAGCACGGGAACCACTGCCGGGAGGACCTTTCCAGAACTTCCTCGCCACCCTCCACAAGGTTCAAACCGATTTCCCAAAAGAATCCGTTCCGATCCGGACGGCGCTGGTGACGGCACGCGCAGCGCCGGCCCATGAACGGGTCATCCGGACGCTTCGAGCCTGGAATATCCGGATCGATGAGATGTTTTTCCTGGGGGGACGCGACAAGAGTCCCTTCCTCGAGGCTTTTGGCGCCGATATCTTTTTTGACGACCAAACCACGAACTGTGAACGTGCAGCCCCGCGGGTCGCAACCGGACACGTCCCCGGCCGTTCCGAGAGTCAGGCCACCTCCGCGGGCCCCCTCCCCCAAGGATCCACCGGACAATCCGGGTAAAGCGGCTCGTCTCCACCAAGGGCAAAAGCCTGGCCAAAAGCCGGGATGTTCTTGAGCGTTTGATTGACCCTGACAACGGAGGGGGGGTGGGGATCGGTCGCAAGAAGCAGTCGCTGGGCATCCTCCCTGATGTTTCCCGCCCAGAGGTGGGCAAAGGCGAGGAAGAACAGTTGCTCCTCGCTGAAACCGGAAAAGCCGGCCCCGGCCCCGGCCCGTTGCATGAGA
>JAKARN010000246.1 GCA_021828425.1 Pseudomonadota bacterium
TGATGAAGAGGTGGTCCGGCCCGATGCGAAGGGGTTCGAGACCCGCCAACCCCAGGGCGGGATCGGCTGCGGGGAGGGTTCGTGGCTTGAGTCCTTGGACGGCTTGGGCAAACGCACGGATATGGGCCGGGGTCGTCCCGCAGCATCCCCCCACGAGATTGAGCCATCCTTGACGGGCCCAGTCACCGATTTCCTGGACCATCACCTCGGGCGACTCGTCATACTCGCCCAACGCATTGGGGAGTCCCGCGTTGGGGTGGGCACTGACTGGACAGTCGGCCAGCCGGGCGAGCTCGGCAACCGAGGCCCGGAGCTCTCGTGGACCGAGCGCGCAGTTGAGTCCGACACAGGCCGGATGAAATGGGCGCACCGAATACCAGAACGCTTCCAGCGTCTGGCCGGAGAGCATGCGGCCGGACCGGTCGGTCATCGTGGCCGAAATCAGGACCGGCAGCACCTCGCCTCGTGAGGCGAACAGACCCTCCAGGGCGAAAAGGGCCGCCTTCGCATTCAGGGTGTCAAAAATCGTTTCGACCATGAGGCAGTCGGCCCCGCCGTCCATGAGGCCTCGTGCCGCCTCCTCGTAGGCTTGGACGAGTTCGTCGAAATCAACGGCCCGGGCCCCCGGGTCGCCCACCTCGGCAGACAGGGAGGCCATCCGGTTGGTCGGTCCCAGGATCCCGACCACGTATCGCGGGCGATCCGGTGTCCGCCGGCTCCAGGCTGCCGCCGCGGCACAGGCCAGTCGAGCACCTTCCCGGTTCAGTTCATAGACGAGATCCCGAGTTCCATAATCGGCCTGGGCGATGGCGGTGGAGTTGAAGGTATTGGTTTCGATCAGATCCGCGCCTGCATCGAGGTAACTCTCGTGGATCCGTCCGATCCGTTCCGGGCAAGTCAGGTTGAGCAGGTCATTGTTGCCCTTGAGATCCCGCGGGTGCCCGGCGAAACGCCCCCCCCGGAAATCGGATTCCGAAAGACCCAAACGCTGGATTTCGGTTCCCATGGCGCCGTCGAGCACCAGGATCCGGTCCTGGGTCAGTGCCTGGAACTCCCGAAGCTTCATGCCATCAATCGTGCAGGGTGGCGGCCGGCCGATTTTCCGGGCGCAGGGGTTTTTCGCTCACGCCGAGGAATCGGCACACCGCACGAGTGAGCTCGGCCCGGTTCAGGGTGTAGAAATGAAAGGCCTCGACTCCCTCGCGGAGAAGGTCCTGGCAGAGCCCGGCCGTCACATGGGCACCCACCAGCCTCCCGGTTTCGGGTTCCTGGTCCAGCCCGGCAAAAAGCTGTTCCAGCCAGGGGGGAACCCGGGCCCCGCAACGGGCACTGATCCGTTGCAGTTGTCCAAAATCCGTGACTGGCAGGATCCCGGGCACGAGCGGCATCCGGATCCCGGCCCGGATTGCCTGGTCCCGGAACCTCAGAAACACCTCGGGATCGAAAAAATACTGGGTGATGGCGCGAGAGGCCCCGGCGGCCTCCTTGCGCTTCAGGTGATCCAGGTCTGCCTTGAGGGAGGTGGAATCGGGATGCCCCTCGGGATGGGCTGCCACGCTGATTTCGAAATCCGCGAATGCATGGATGTCGGCCACCAGATCGACCGCGCCGGCATAGCCCAAGGGATGGGGAACGAAAGCGCTACTTCCTGACGGTGGGTCCCCTCGCAGGGCGACGAGATGACGGATCCCGGCCTGCCAATACCGTTCAAGAATGTCATGGATCTCCTCGCGGCTGGCTCCGACACAGGTCAGGTGGGCGGCCGGCTCAATGGATGTGCGCTGCTTGACGGCGACCACCATTTCATGAGTCCGTTTGCGTGTTCGCCCACCCGCTCCATAAGTGATCGATACAAAGTCGGGTGCCAGGGGGGCCAGCCGATCCATGACTGACCAGAACTGTCGGACCAGTTGCGGTGTAGCCGGTGGGAAAAACTCGAAAGAGACCCGGGGGGTGACCGACCCTCGGCCTTGCCCCTTCCGGATCCCGCCGGCAGAGAGTCCGCTCATCTTGCCATCCACCCGGTTCGGAAGCCGCCCGAGAAACCGCAGACCTTCCGCAGCACGAGCGGCCGGACCCCCAGGCTCCATTGGACTGCTTTGACGTTCTGTACATCGACCGACATAAAAAAACCCGCTCCACATAACGGCTGGAGCAGGTTCCCGATCGGTACCCGCTTTAGCCGTATTTATAAGGCGCCCGCAAGCTGAGGATCAAATCGGCGCCAGACTGGACACCAGACTAACGCCGGTTACGGGTCCATGTCAACAGGCAGGGGTTCCATTGTCTCTGCAGGGTAATGGGCAAGACACGCTCTAGTCCCTAGCGGGCCTGGACTGGATTGGCGGCGAAGAGTTCTTTCTCCCCCCCCTCCCGCAAGACGTAGACCGGCCAGCGCAGGTGGTGGACCATCTTCCCACGGTATGAGCCGGACGCCGGATAGCCGGGATATTCGCAAATGACACCCGGAGGCAGCGGCTGACCCTTGCGGAGCGGAATGAGATGCCAGTCCATGAGCAGATGCACGGGAGGGAAATAGGTCCCCGTCCCCTGAAAGTGCCAGTGCCGAAGAAAACGCGCCATCATCCGGTCGGCTTGCATGACCCCCCCAATCCGGAAAATGGCCAATTGTGTCGTCAAGACCTGTCCATCGGTACCCACCATTGCCGAGGCAAAGGTCGGCAGGATCGGAAACGAGGGGTTAAAAGAATACGATTGGATTGGCCGGACCGGGCAGAGCAGATCGCCCTGCACGGTGCTTACGAGGGTCCCGCTCCAGTTCTTGGGTGTCACGCGGGTGAATGGACCCACCGCAATGCTAAGCCCGAAGGGTCGCCGGAAAGGGAAGATGTGGACTTCACTTTCATGTCTTGCACGCCGTAACTGCTGGGACCCTGTGATGATCTCCTGGACGGACCAACATCGGAGAGGGATCAAGCAGGGAGATCCCGCCACCCGGATCGCTTCTGCCGAATATCGCTCGAAGGCCAGTCGACCGGCGGCACGCCTGCAAAACCATGAAGAGGAACACAAGGGACGGAGCAGCAGGGCATTGGCACCGAGCTTTCCAGCCACTTCCAGCCAATGTTTCAAGACCGAACGATTCTGGGACGAATTTTGCATCGGGAACCATCCCCTCGCCAGACCACTGGGCAGATCAAGGGCGTAGAACCGGCTCGGTCCGGCTAGTTCTCCCCGTTGACCAAGCTTTCGCAGTACCTGATAGTGCGGGGGTGAGGAAAACAAGATGGGGAGCAGCGGATGACTGTCCGCAAAGCACCCCAAGCACAAGCCTCCCACCAACAGACATGCGATCTGGGCAGTCCGAGAAACCATCATGTCAACCGCCCCCTATCCGTAGCACCCGTCTGTCAATCGCCGACATCTCAAGCCTTGCTTTCGCCACGCATCAGTTGGAGCAAGACTTGAGGGTACCAGTGCACAGAATCTGGAAATATGTCAGGCCAGCTGAATCCATCACTGAAAAAGAAGTAGAACCTGCAGGTGGTGTCGTCCCACCAAACGCAGTCGCATACGAACCTAATTCTGAAAGTACGCCGCTGGATAGATTCCCGGTACCACTGGAGATACCTGCATCACCCAAAGTACCTGTCTCGTTGGAGACGA
>JAKARN010000247.1 GCA_021828425.1 Pseudomonadota bacterium
GGCCACCCGGAAGCGGAAACCGGTCTCGCGCTTCTGGACCGGACCCTGGGACGGCTCGAAGAGGCCGAAGCGCGGCTCCTCCGACTCCTTGAAGCCCATCCGGAACAGATGGGAGCCTTCGGCCTCGCCTCGCTCCGGACCTTCGAGAGCGAGAGTGATCCTCGTCTCCGACTTTTCGAGGAGCGTCAGACCAAGCCCGAATGGATGCGGGTACCCGGGATCGTCCAGATTGACCTCGACTATGCTCTTGCCAAAGCGGACCATGACCTCGGGCGGTATGGGCCTGCCTTCTCCCGCCTCACCAAGGCTTCCCAACGACGCCGCGAGCTCTTCCAGTTCGACGTCGGCCGGGAAGAGGAGCGCCTCGAACGGATTGCCGCTCTCTTCACGCGGGACTTTATCGAGCGCTACCGCCTTCACCAGGATGACCTTCCGTCGCGCCCGGTTTTCATCGTGGGACTGCCCCGCTCGGGTTCGACGCTCCTTGAGCATCTGCTCGCCGGGCATCCCGGGATCACACCCGCGGGCGAGATCCTCGCCCTTTCGCGTCTCGCAACCGACCTCAGCCTGTCCTGGGGACGCCTCCCCGGCTTTCCCTCCGCGCTGACCCCGGGCGGTGCGGAAAACGACCTCCGGACCCTTGCCCATCGCTACTTCGATTCCGTGCGAGGCAGCCGGGGAGAGGTGCCCGGGGCGGTCTTCACGGACAAGTTTCTCGGCAATTTCCAGTTTGTGGGACTGATCCGGATGGCCTTCCCGGAGGCCCGGGTCATTCATCTCCAAAGACACCCGCTCGATCAGGCGCTTTCGGCCTACCGTCAGCTCTTCACCTACGGTCACCCCTATACCTACGATCTTGCCGAATTCGGGCGTTACTACATCGCCTACCGGCGGCTCATGACCCACTGGCAGGCGGTCACGGGAGAGATCCTCCACGAGATGTCCTACGAGGCGCTCGTGGCCGACCCGGAAGCGGCCTTGCGCACACTGTTGGACTTCCTCAACCTGCCTTTTGATGCCGCCTGCCTGGAAACGGGTACCCGGACCTATCTGCCCCGCACCGCGAGCGCCGTCCAGGTCCGCTCCCCCATCCACGAGGATTCCGTCGGGGCCTGGAAACGCTACCGCGAGGAACTCGAACCCCTGAGGTCGGCTTTGGCCTCCTGGATCCCCCAAGAGGCCCCGGACTGAACCCTTCCTGATGGAAGAGGCCCCTCGCCCCTCGCCCCCGCCTGTCCCCGTCCGGGGCTTCTGGGCACGGCGGATCGAGCGTCGCCTGGCCGATGCCGGGGTGCGACTGAACGGCCCCGAGCCAGACGGCATCACCGTTTACGATCCATCATTCTTTCGCCAGATCGCACTCCGGGGAACACTCGGTTTCGGCGAGTCCTACATGGCGGGGGGTTGGGACAGCCAGGCGCTCGAAGGCTGCCTGGAAAAGCTTCTCCGCCACGACCTCGATGAGACCCAAGGCCGTCTCCCAGAGACCCTCCGGATGCTGGCAGGCCGACTCCTCAACCGGCAATCCCCAAGACGGTCATTCGTGGTCGGACGGCGTCATTACGACCGCAGCCTGGCGCTTTTCGAGGCCATGCTGGACTCCCGCCTCCTCTACAGCTGCGGGTACTGGAAAACGGCCGGGAACCTGGAGGAGGCCCAGGAAGCCAAATGCGACCTCATCTGCCGGAAGCTTGATCTCAGGCCCGGGCTCCACCTCCTCGACATCGGTTGCGGTTTCGGCGGACTCGCCCGCTATGCGGCCGACCGCTTCGGCGTGAGCGTGCACGGCATCACGGTCTCCAGGGACCAATACGATTACGCGTGCAAACAGACGGAGGGTCGACCCCTTCGTTTTGACCTCATGGACTATCGCGAGCTCGAGGGATCCTACGACCGCGTCGTTTCGGTCGGCATGTTCGAACACGTGGGCGCAAAAAACTACCGCCGTTTCTTTCAAACGGTCCGCCGGGTCCTGCGCCCGGACGGCCTGTTCCTCCTGCACTCGATCGGTGGCAACCGTTCACGGGCCCGGACGGATCCCTGGATCGAGCGCTACATCTTTCCGAACAGCCTGGTCCCTTCGGCCGCCCAGATCACCCGGGCCTTCGAAGGCCTTTTCGTTCTCGAGGACTGGCACAACTTCGGGGCCGACTACGAAAAAACCCTGCGGGCCTGGCACCAGCGTTTCGAGGCCGCCTGGCCGGATCTGGCCCGTCAGCACGACCCCCGTTTCCATCGCATGTGGCGCCTCTACCTCCTGTCCAGTGCGGCCGAGTTCAAGCTCAGGAAACTCCAGCTCTGGCAACTCGTTCTCTCCCCGCACGGAGTTCCGGGCGGTTACCGAGCCCCCCGCTAGTCCCATTCACACATGACATGTGCAATGCTCTGCCTTGCGGGATCTTCCACCCCGGGAGATACCGATGGCCAAAGGTCGACCGAAGGCGGAACTGACGTTGAGTGAGGCCGAACGCACGCCGAGCGTTCGCGCACCGTCTTGGCGTGTGCGCACGGGGCGTCCAACCACGCGGTGGCGGGCGGCTGCACCTAACCGAGACCACGGTCGGCAAATGGCGTCGTCGCTTCCTGCGCGATCGCCTTCAGGGACTGTACGATGAGGTGCGCCCTGGGAGGGCGCCCTTGCTGGATCAGCGAAGAACGGGTGGCACGCTTGATCCGCAAGACCCTCCCTCCACGTCGTGCTTCCTCTATCGAAGAGTCTTTTCGCGCTTTTCCAGGGCAGCCGTCTTGCTGTTCGGCCTCTCCTCCTCCATAGATGCTGTGGACAGATCATGTCAACATGCGGCTACGGCAAAGAGACATCATCCGGCGCATGGTGACGGAGAGCGTCGACAGCTACCGGATTGTCGAATACTATCCGCAGAGCCAGGTCTCCCGTTCCTTGCCCAGCTATCTGATCTATGCCGGGCACAATGGGAAAGCGGTTCATATCCTGATTGCCATAGATACGGAAGGCGATACGGTACGAGTCATCCCTGCATACCGGCCCGAACCCTCGGAATGGGAGGCTGGTTTCCTGCGGAGGGAAAAGCCATGAAATGTCACGTCTGTGGAGGCGAAATGACGGCAACGACATCGGACCTGCCGTTCAAGCTCGCCCCAAACCGTATCATCATCGTCCAGGACCTGCCGGTGTTCCAGTACGGCCAGTGCGGAGAATATTTACTCGAAGACGCGGTCATGGCGCGCGTGGAAGAGAGGCTCCAAGGCGTTGACGCTTCGGCGGAGCTGGAAATCGTTCGCTACGCGGCATGACCGCGAGCCGTTCGAGGAGAGTATGAAACGCCCTGCCTCGCTGTTGTGCGAACCGCAGGCCGAGGAGAGGAAAGAGAGCAGGATCCGAGAACTCGATCTTCTTGTGCTGCCCCGGGATTTGCTCGAGCAGGGGCTTCACAGACCGTTGAAAAGCTCTGCCGACACGGGCGGGTTGGTAAAATAGAGCCACCCCGGCGATCGGAGTGAAATCCCAGATGCGAGGACTACGAGTAACCCAGGTGCGATGTTCTCCTACGTGAGCCTGGAGGCGCGCATTCCGGGCAATCACCCGCTGCGCAAGCTGCGCCTTCTGGTCGACACGTTGTTGGCGACGATGGACCGGGAATTGGAA
>JAKARN010000248.1:0-2920 GCA_021828425.1 Pseudomonadota bacterium
CCTGATGCCGAGGTGTTGCAGTACGTCCTTCCGAAATGTCACTTGTCCCCGTGCGGTAACGGTCAATGTGGTCATGGTGATATGCCCTCTCCACCGTGCAGGTCGATGCTTTGCATCGTAATGCAAAAGCGCATTACTGTCAATTTCCGTCAAACGATCCTTAGACGGTCAAGCTGAACACGCGGCTCATGCTGGAACACATCGAATGCCCCAAGGTGTGGCAGGCACTCGACCTGCCTTTGGCATCGAACGGCGGGTTCACCCGAACCGGCCGCTATTGTGGGTAATCCGGCGCTGGTGCATGAAAATGGCGGCTGGGCACAAGGACGTGCAGGTTGCGTACAAATGGTTGAACAGGGAACCTGCGCGTTGCCCTGCCTGGATCGTAGACCAGGAGGGAGTCAAGCGGGGGCTTGCTCGGATCGCCGGCCGGACGCCGGACATCGGCAGATGAGCGAGCCCGCAAACCCCCAACAGGACGCGGGACGGCTTTCAGCCGTGCGGGGATGGCCAACTCCTCCCGCCCAGGTGCGAGATCGTCATTCCTGCTCTCCCTGAATTGACTTGGCATGGCGGCGTCCCCTTCCTTTCCCTTTCCAGAATCCAATGGCTCCCCTTCCTCGGACAGGACCGCGGGATTCCCACCGATTGCAAGCGCAGCTTTCTTGGGAATCCGGAAGGGTCGGCCGGAAACCGGGATTGATGCCAAAATAGGTCCATGAGCCAGCCCCCCCTCGTCGTTCTGGCCGGTGGCAGCGGCTTCGTGGGCCGCCATCTCACCCCGGCCCTCGTCAATGCCGGCTATCGGGTCCGCATCCTGACCCGGGATCCCGCCCGTCTCCGGGACCTCCGGGTCCTGCCCACCCTCGAGACGGCCGCGCACCCCGGGATTTACGAACCCCCGAGACTCGGCCCGGCCGTCCGCGGAGCCTCCGTGGTGGTCAACCTCGTAGGCATCCTGAACCAGGGGTTTCGCCGCGAATCCCGCTTTTCCTGGGTGCATGGCGTCCTCACCGACCGTCTTCTGCAAGCGGCCCGGGAGGGAGCCGTCCCCCGCTTCATCCACCTGAGCGCACTCCGGGCCGAGCTTCCCCACCCCCCAAGCCTCTACCTCCGTTCCAAGGCGGAGGCGGAGGACCGGGTCCGGAACTCGGGACTCGACTGGATCCTCGTGCGCCCTTCGGTGATCTACGGACCTGACGATGATTTCCTCAAGCGCTTCGCCCGCCTGCTCCAGTGGGCTCCGGGGATCCTTCCTGTGGCCTGCCCGGAGACACCGCTCGCTCCGGTCGACATCGCGGACGTCGTCCGGGCACTCCGGATGTTGATCGATGGGGCAACCGTACCGGTCCGCACGCTGGATCTCGAGAGCTCCCCAACGCTCACCCTGAAGGACGCGGTGGAAGCCATTGCACGAACCCTCCACCTCCCCCGTCTCGTCGTGGGCCTGCCCGACGGAGCCTCCTGGCTTTTGGGTGCCCTCCTCCAAGGGATGCCCCGCCCGCCCTTCACGCTCGACAACTACCGCTCGCTTCGCTCCCTCTCCCGTGCGCCCGCCACACCCAAGGCCGATGGATTCGGGATGCTGGGCATCACCCCCAAACCGTTCCGCGAGCGCATTCCGGCTTATCTCGGACCTCGCGGCGCGTGAAGGAGGCTCACGTCCCGGCCTCCCGCGAGGCACCGGTGCCGGGATCCTGAGGCCATGGTGGAAGTCTATCTCGTCGGTGGTGCCGTCCGGGACCGCCTGCTCGGCCTGCCCGTCGGAGAACGGGACTACGTCGTGGTCGGCTCCTCCCCGGCCACGATGATCGAACGGGGATTCCGGCCCGTCGGCCGGGATTTTCCCGTTTTCCTGCATCCCGAAACCCATGAGGAATACGCGCTCGCCCGCTCCGAACGGAAGAGCGGAACCGGCCACGGCGGATTCCGATTCCAGACCGGTCCCGATGTGAGTCTCATCGCCGACCTGGCCCGCCGGGATCTCACCATCAACGCCATGGCCGAGGGACCCGGCGGGGAGATCATCGATCCGTACGGCGGGCGGGCGGATCTCGAATCCCGCCTGCTCCGGCACGTCTCGCCTGCCTTCGTCGAGGACCCGCTCCGCCTGCTCCGGGTGGCGCGCTTTTCCGCCCGTTTCCATTCCCTGGGGTTCCGCCTCGCCCCGGAAACCCGAAGTCTCATGGAGTCCATGAGCGAGAGCGGAGAACTCACCACGCTTGCTCCCGAACGGGTCTGGCAGGAAACCCGGCGGGCGCTTTCCACCGACCATCCGGAACGCTACATCCAGACGCTCCGGGAGGTGGGCGCGCTCCGGGTGCTCTTCCCGGAAATCGACTGCCTGTTCGGCATCCCCCAGGACCCCCGGGAACATCCCGAGATCGATACCGGAGAGCATCTCCTTCTCTCGCTCGCCGCCTCGGCCCGGGAATCGCAGGACCCCGTCGTGGCCTACGCGGTCCTCGTCCACGATCTCGGCAAGGGGCGGACGGATCCGTCCCTCTGGCCCCGCCATCCCGCCCATGACGAATCCGGACTCGAAGTCGTCCGGGCGTTCAACGCAAGGCTCCGGGTTCCCCACGCCTTCCGGCAAGCCGCCGAACTCGCGACCCGCTGGCACCTCGAGATCCACCGCGCCCTCGACCAGGATGCGCCAAGACTCGACGGCTGGCTCTCCCAGCTGCCCTACCGCCAGGATCCCACGCTCCTCGACCCCGTGCTCGCCGCCTGTGCCGCCGACTTCCGGGGACGGGGGGGACATGAGGCGGATCCCTACCCCCCCCGCCCCTTCCTGTCCCGTCTCCTGCCGGCCCTGGCCGCGATCCGTCTTGAGCCCTCGGAATACGGCTGGACACCCGGGGAGAAACGGGAGGCACTGGCCCACCGCCGCATCGCCCTGATCGAGCGGGGACTCAAG
>JAKARN010000248.1:2930-3622 GCA_021828425.1 Pseudomonadota bacterium
ACCGTGACCCGGAAACGATCGATCCCCCTCTCGCACCCGCTGACGGGATCCCGACCCCCGGACCGGTCGCTCCGGCTCGCCGAGCCCCGGCTCGGCCGCCATCACCTGTTCTGGCTCGAATCGACCGCCGCGGACGAGGGACGCTGGGTGCTGTGCCGGGAGCGGAATGGCATCTGCGAGCGCCTGACCCCGCCCGGCTGGGACATCCGGAGCCGGGTCTACGAGTACGGGGGGGGCGCCTACCTGCCCACCGTGCGCGGAGCCTTCTTCGTGGACGACCGGGAAGGGGCGCTCCACCGGCTCGGGCCCGACCGGCGTCCCGTCCGGATCGGGGGTCGGCTGACCGAGCGTTACGGGGACCTGTCCGGTCATCCGGATCCGGATCTCCTCTTCTGCGTGGTGGAGCGGGAACGGAGCGGGCGGGAGGCGGAACACGGCATCGGATACTGGCACGCCGGACGTCGCGAGCTCAGCCTCCTGTGCCGGGGGGCGGATTTCTACCTGGCCCCGCGGGTGGATTCCACCGGAACCCGCCTGGCCTGGATCGAATGGGATCACCCGAACCTGCCCTGGCAGGGTACCCGGCTTCGGATCGGACGTATCGACCGCATGGGACAGATCGTCGAAAGCTGTCTCGTGGCGGGCGGAAAGACCGAGATGGCGATCGAACCGGTGTGGGGAGAGGGAGGCTT
>JAKARN010000249.1 GCA_021828425.1 Pseudomonadota bacterium
CACGAGAGATTCCCGCGTGCGTGGGGGCTCACGGCCCGGGAATGAACCCAACACGGAAGTGAAGGATGACCTGGCTTCCGATCACCGAACTCTTTTGCCATGTCCCACTGCCAATGCCGAAATCCTGGCGACGGACCCGCCCGGTTCCGATCAGGAGGAGAACACCGGGTTTTAGGGTTTGCAGGGTAAATCGGATGCGGACCGGGTGGTGGATCCCCTTGAGCAGGAGGTTGCCGGTGGCCTGGTACTTGCCCGGGCCCCGCTGCCGGAACTTGCGGCTTGAAAAAACGGCCTGCGGGTAGGTTCGGATGTCGAACCAGGTTGCACTCCGGGCCGGGCCTTCCAGAAGCGAGCTTTGGAAATGAACCAATCGCGTCGAGATCACCACCTTGAGGAGGCGGGGTTGCCCGGACGGCGTGGTCTCCAAGAGACAGTGAAATGCGGGGAAACGGCCCCGAATAGTGCTCGATTCCCAATGGACGAAAAAAACCAGTCGGGATGGGGATTGGGCGTTGTGCCAGAAAACGGCAGCCCCTGCCCCGGGTGGGCCGAGCATCCACCCAGCCGCGATTCCGAAAGCGGCCCAAAAAGCGCGGCGCCAACCCGGAATCATGATTCCGCTGGCGGTACCCGGACGCCGGGCAGCATCCGCTTCAGGGTCGAATCGTGGCGGACCCGATGGTGCCAGAGGGCAGCCAGAACATGCAGGGACAGCAAAACCACGAGACACAATCCGAGGAAGACATGGAGGTCGAGCAAAAGCCGGGCCTGGGCCCGATCGGGCGGAATCAGGGCGGGCCAGCGAAACCAGCCCAGAAAGCGGAACGGCACGCCAAGTGCCGAGTTGAAAAGCCATCCCGTGATCGGCAGGAGGACCAGGATCGCATAGAGCAATCCATGAACGGTCTCCGCGCTCCGCCTCTGCCAGACCGTCGTAGAAGCGGGAAACTTCGGCCGGGGTCCGGAGAAGCGCCAGGCCAGCCGGATCAGGACCAGGAACAGGATGACCAAGCCCAGGGACTTGTGCCAGATGAAGAGGTACAACTTGGTTGGGGTGAGCGGCCAGGCGACCGCCATCCATCCGAGCGCCAGTTGCGCGAAAATCAGTCCCGCCACCGACCAGTGCAAGGTCTTGGCCACTCCCCCCCAGTTGTCCGAGTCATTGCGCAGGGGCACGGTGAAGAAATAAGCTCAGATTCAGGTCGTCTGGTGAATGAGTATAGCAGTAAGTCCACTGAAAAGGATCAACGGGCCAAACGCCACCAAAAACGGTGGCCAGCGGAAGGCATCCCCCATGCTGACGGCCACATTGTCGAGGAAGTAGTAGAGCAACCCGGCTCCCACGCCGATAAAAAGCCGGTAACTGGCGCCCCGGGTCCGGGTGGATCCGAACAGGAAAGGTAGTGAAAAGCAGACCATGATGGGAATGGAAAGAAAGTCGGCGATCTTTTTCCAGAAGGCGATCTCGTAATGTTCGGCACTGAGATGGTTGTGGTGCAGGTAGCGGATATATCGCCAGAGACCCACGCCCGACAGGTTGCCGGGATTCACGATCAGCACCTTGAAAAGATCCGGACTTAACAGTTTGGGCCAGGTCGACCGGGGAACGTGACGGACCACGAGATGCCGGCCCGCAAACTCCGTTTCATTGAGGTCCTCGAGAATCCAGTGGTGGTGACGATACAAGGCCTTGCGGGCGTAACCCACAGCAGCCAGCCGGTGATGGGGCTCCAGGCGAAAGATATGGATGCCTTCGAACTGATGATGTCTCCCCATCCGGGCGACATTGACCACGAGCCTCCCGTCGCGAGCCCAGAGCCCAAAAGGACCCAGGAGGGCGGTCTGGTGGTAGAGGGCGAGCGCCCTTTCACTTTCCGCGTAACGCTTGGTGGGCGGGGCGATGAACTCCGCGAGAACCACAAAAACCAAGACCAGGACCAGCGCCGCCAGTGCAAGGGAACGGGCCAGGCGGATCAGGGAAGCACCGGTTGCCCGGAACACCAGCAGTTCATTGGCATGGGCCAGGGCGCCCAGAGCCATCAGGGAACCGATCAACGTACCGGCCGGGAAAATGTCACTGATCCATTCGGGGAGAGTCGAACTGGTATAAAGCAACGCGGTCCCGATCGTGTAGTTCTGGATCCCGACATTGTGTAGTTGACTCACAAAAGTGAGGAAACCCGAGATGACCGTCAGGATCACAATCGCGAGGAAAGTCCCGGTGATGACGTTGCGTGCGAGGTAGCGGTCGACCAGGTTCATGAAGGTCTTCCGAAACTCGGCAGGAGCCGGATTTCATACAGGCGGGCGAGGAGAATGCCACCGATCAGGACAAAGAGGCCATGCACCCACCAGAGGCCGAGCACCGGGGAAACGATCTGGTGCGCGACCCAGACCTTTCCGATTCCCATCAGGTTCGAATACAGGAGGTAGAGGAGGATGCCCATGAAAATCTTGAGGGCTCGCCCCTCGCGAGGGGCGGTGCGGGCAAGGGGCAGCGCCAGGAAGATCAGGATCAAGACACTGAGCGGTGCACTGAAGCGCCATTGCAGCTGGGCCAGGTTACGCGGAGTGGGATCCGCCCACAGGGCTCCGGTTCTCCGGCCGGATTCCGAATAGCGGGTGGGTTCATGATCCGGGACGAGCCTCAGGTTGACCCCGTACTCGCGAAAGCGGATGCGGTCGAAACGGGCGGAATCAAGATGTCCCTCGTAACGGTAACCCTGCTCGAGGATAAGGGTCCGGCTTCCTCCCCGGTACGGCGCCGGGATGAACACCCCACGATGAGCCGTCACGATGTCGACCCGTCCCCTTTTCTGGGATTCAATCAGGACATCGTAGACCCGGCGTCCATGCGGACTCGTCCGGCCCGCATAAAAAGTGGCCCCGAGGCTTGGAATCTGATGAAACTGCCCGGCCTGGAACAGGCCATAACGGGTGATCTCGGTGCTCTGGTCCCGCAAGGCCACGGACTGGCGGACAGCCCATGGGGCAATCCAGAAGGACAGGATGGCCGTTCCCAGGGCAAAGAGCAGGCCCAAGGCAAAAAGGGCACGGTACATCTGGAGCGGGCTGATGCCGCAGGCCGAAATCGCCGACATCTCGTTGTCGCGATACAGTCGCCCCAAGGTCAAAAGGACCGACAGGAAAACCGATCCGGGCACAAGAACCGACAGGTATCCCAATACGTTGAGCCCGAGCATCTGAAAGACCAGTTGTTTGGGCAGGAGGCCAGAGGCAGCCTGTCCGATGTAGTTCGAGAAACGACTGGCCACAAGAATCAGGAGCAACACCGAGAGCACCATGAGTGCGGTCCCCAGGGTCTCCCGGAACAGATAACGGTTTAGAACGCGGGACACGATCCTATCCGGAAGCGGCCGGAGGGCGGATGCAGAACATCCGATCGGGTAGACTATTCACTTGCCGTTGCCCCTGCAACGGACTTCACCTCTGGCCATGGGAGCCTTGCCAATGCCTCAACGCAGCACTTCGGTACAGTTTACGACGATTCGAAAAAATCCGGAAACCGTGATGGCGGACACTTTGGTGGTTGGTCTTCATGCGGATCTTCGCCTGACCGGAGTGCTCGGGAATCTCGATC
>JAKARN010000250.1 GCA_021828425.1 Pseudomonadota bacterium
TTACATCCATGGGGTCGGTCAGGGCATCGTGGCACTGGCTGTCCTTGCGCAGATACTGGCGACTTACCGTTTTTTCTCCAACCGAAGGCACCTGTTACGGGATGACACTATTCCTTTCCGGGGAGGTATAGCGGAAGCAGTGGTCGCCGTTCTGCTCACGGGAATGGGGCTTCTGCTTTTGGTTTTTCTGTCTTCAGCCCGCTGAACCCATCTGCTGCGGTTATAATGGAGGCATGGATTGCTTTGCCTTGACTTCGGTTGCTGCGTCCGGTTTTGACCGGCCCCAACCGATAGTCCGATACATCAGGTGCAGGGCTCCATGAAAAAACCGGCGTTACAACCCGGGTTGGTGCTGCCAGAATCGATTTGGTCCAGAGCCGACAAGGATCTGGTGGGAACCACTCTCGGGACCGGACGCATCTGGTTTACCATCGGCCAGGGATTGCTCAACGAGGTTTTTTATCCGCGAATTGACATCCCGCAGATCCGCGACCTTAATTTTGTGGTGGCAGACGGGAAAAATTACTGGTCCGACCTCCGTCAGGAAAATGCCTACGAACTCGAGGAACTCGAACCCGGTTTGCCACTCGTCGTCTGTCATCATCGGAATTCGAAGTTCAACCTGACCTTGCGGATCTGCCCGGATTTATGCCGTGACGTGATCCTGATCGATTATCTTTATGAAACCAAAAATCCATCACTGGAACTCTTTTTTGTCCTGACACCTCGGGTGGGAAACACCAATCTCAACCAGCAAGGAACAACCTTCATCCGTGGACTTTCCAGGACCATCGCGGCCGAACAGGGGCCCTTTGGCCTGGCCCTGATGGGAACATTGAATGGTGAAGATGTGCTTTCCCGCCTTCAGGTGGGCCTGCTGGGGCAATCCGATGCGTGGACGGACCTCAACCAGAACAAAACCCTAACCCATGAAAACCCGGAAGCGGGTCCTGGTGTCCTGACACTTGCAGGGGCCCTAAAAAGCGAAGGGACCTTGGCCATCGGTTTTTCCAGCTCCGCTTCAGCCGCAGCCACGCTGGCCGCGTCCGCTTTGGTAGAACCCTTCGAGAAATCCTGGCAAGAATCCAGAAAATCCTGGAAAAACTGGCAGTCCTCCTTCCGGATTGAGGAAACGACCCCCCCCGAGTTTCGTCCCACGATGGCTCGATCCATCCTGGTTTTGAAATGTCATCAGGATCGCGCTTTCCCGGGTGCGATGGTGGCCAGCTTGAGCGTCCCTTGGGGGGAGTCGCTGACCGCGCTCGATGGCCACAGTACCGGAGCAGGCTACCACCTCGTCTGGCCACGGGATCTGGTTGAAAGTGCCATGAGCTTTTTTATTCTGGGCCAGCCAGCTGAGGCCGTGCGTGTCCTGTCTTACCTGATTGCCACACAACAACCAGACGGCCACTGGTTCCAGAACCAGTGGCTGGGCGGGCGCCCCTACTGGGAAGGAATTCAGCTGGACGAGGCCGCATTTCCCATCCTGCTGGCGGGCTTTCTTCGTGAGGCAGGAGCACTCGGATCGGTTCAGGTGACGGAAATGATCCGGCGTGCCCTGACCTTTATTGTTCATTCCGGCCCCACCACGGATCAGGACCGTTGGGAAGAAGATTCCGGTATCAACCCGTTCACGCTCACTGTTCTGATTTCCGCCCTGATCGAAGGTTCAGTTCACCTCAAGCCCGATGAAGCCGAGTTCGTCCTTTCGATCGCGGACGAGTGGAATGCCAGCATCGAAGAGTGGTGCTATGCCACAAATACGAATCTGGCCCGTCAGCAGGGAGTGGATGGTTACTATGTCCGGATCGCCCCACGCGAAGTGCTTGAGAACCGGTCGGCATTAAACCGAAGCCTTCTAATTCACAACCGCTCGGATGGCGCATCGCCACCGGCGAGTGAACAGGTTGCGATGGATTTCCTTCAACTGGTTCGTTATGGACTCCGCTCACCCACGGATCCCCATATCCTTTCCACCCTGAAGGTTGCCGACGCCCTGCTTTCCGTGGAAACATCCTCCGGTCCGGTCTGGCACCGCTACAACGGCGACGGCTATGGTGAACAAACCGACGGACATTCGTTTAACGGTACAGGAATTGGTCGTGGCTGGCCGTTGCTGGTTGGCGAACGGGGTCACTACGCCTTGGCTGCGGGCCAGGATCCCCTTCCCTTTCTGCGTGGGATGGTCAAGATGACTGGATCCGGCGGACTGATCCCGGAACAGGCCTGGGACCAGGATGATCTGCGGGAAGCCGGCCTCCGTAGCGGAAAACCCACACGATCGGCCATGCCGCTGCTCTGGGCCCACGCCGAGTTCATCAAGCTCTGTGCCAGCCGCTCGGCCGGACGAATTATCGACCTTCCAGCCACCGTATGGAAACGCTATCAGGGGAAAAAACCCAAACGACCCTATGTGGGATGGTCATTCAACTGCCGGAGAAAACAGATCCCGGCCGGGTTCCCGTTGCGCATCTTGCTCTCGTCTCCCGGACTGGTTCACTATGGCCGTGACGGATGGCAGGAGCCCAAGGACTTGAGCACCGAATACGGCGGTCTCGGGCTTTACTATGCTGATCTCCCGATCGCGAAACTGGTACCCGGCCAGACGATCCAATTCACTTTCCGCTGGCTTAATGGCCGCTGGGAGGGCCAGGATTTCTCGCTTGTCGTCGCGGACCCCGGTGAAATGGGTGTGATTTGAAAGACGAGGTGATCATGAAGCCGATCGAACAGCTAAAACAGGTTCCACAGAGCTTGTGGCTTGATTATATCCGTCGTGGAATTTTGACCAGTGGCACGCTCCAGCGCTACCTCAAGGACTTTAATCTGCTGGGTCTTACTTCCAATCCAACCATTTACGACCACGCGATCGCGGAAAGCAGCGATTATGACGAGGCAATTTCGCGCTACGACCCCTTTTCCGGGCAGTCAATCGAGGAGTTCTTCTTCAGCCTGGCGGTCACCGACCTCCAGGAGGCTGCCGATTGCTTCCGCTCGGTCTATGAAGCAAGCCATGGTACGGACGGTTTTGTTTCCCTTGAGGTGTCGCCACATCTGGCCAATGATGCCGCAGGAACAACCGGACAAGCGGAACGTCTCTGGAAGGCCGTTGACCGGCCGAACCTCCTGATCAAGGTTCCAGGGACCGAGGCCGGAATCCAGGCTCTCCAAACCCTGATCACCAAGGGGATCAACGTCAACGTAACCCTACTCTTCTCGAGTGGCCAGTATCACGCCGCTGCGCAAGCCTACTGGGCCGGACTGGAAACCCGTCTCGAACAGCACCTCCCTCTGAACATTGCTTCTGTGGCTTCGCTTTTCATTTCCCGGTGGGATGTCTACGCCACTTCACATGAGCCACGCCTGGATCGGAACCTGTTGGGCTTGGCGATTGCCCGTCAGGCCTACTCGATCTTTGAGGAACTCTACGGATCCACCCGCTGGAAACGTCTCGCGGCGGAGGGCGCCGCACCCCAACGCCTGCTCTGGGCTTCAACGGGTGCCAAGGATCCGGCTTTGTCAGCAACCTACTACGTTGATCGACTGCTGGCACCCTACACCATCAATACAGTTCCGGAGGCG
>JAKARN010000251.1 GCA_021828425.1 Pseudomonadota bacterium
CAAGCCGCCATCGATGGAGCGATAGAGACCGCCGGACCGGCCACCGCTCACGAGCAACCACGGATAGCGCTGAAGCGGCCACATGCCGGCGATCAGCACCCGTGGATTCCCTGGTTCAAAAGTGATGTCCGAGCATCCGGTGTGTGGGTTGAGATAGAGGACTTTCCGCCAGTGGTGTCCGCCATCGTCCGTCATGAAAACGCCCCGGTCAGAACCCGGGTTCCAAAGATCACCCGTCGCGCAGACGAAGACATTATCCGGATCATCAGGGTTGACCGCGATGGCCCCGATCTGTCCGACGTGGGCCAGCCCCCGGTTTTCCCAAGTCATCCCACCATTCGGTGAAAAGAAGACGCCCGCGCCGTTGATGACGTCATCGCGCGGGTTGCTCTCTCCGGTGCCAACCCAGACCCAGCTCGGATGGTGGGGATCCAGTGTGACCGCACCGATCGAGGCGGTTGGACCATGATCAAAGATGTTTTTCCAGCTGTCGCCGCCATCGGTAGTCTTCCAGACCCCGCCGCCCGCAGTCCCGACATAGTAGAGGTTCCGGTTTCCTGCCACCCCGACAACACTGGTCACCCGTCCACCCGCTACAGCGGGACCCAGGTTGCGGAACATGAGGTGGCGGAAGGGGCCATGGCCCCAAGTAGCCCAAGCCGGCCCCGCCAAGGTGAGCACAAAAGTGAGCACAACCAAGTTGAAAACGGACTTTTTCATGATGGGTCCTCGATATTATTGGCGACGGGAGGAACGGAACCGATTACGGCACCATAGCGGTTTAGGTATGAAAAGTCCCCAAAAGTTCCAGCCACTCGACCTCAGTGGGAGGTTCCTCTGGTGGAATCCGGTGTCCGATATCCGTTCCCACGGCTCAAACACAAGCCCTAGAATAGACGGATCCATGCCTCAAATCCACCCCCAACCGCGCCAGACCAACCGGGATGCGGACTCTCCCGTCCCATCCCCCGCCCCCCAGGAACGGCTCCGGATCCTCATGCTGTGCCACTCCCCGTCATGGGGTGGACTTGAACGGGAGGTCGGCTGGCTGTCCCAGGCGCTCGCCGAAAGGGGTCATTTGCTCACGCTCGGCGTGCTCCCTGACAGTCCGCTGGCCCGATTTGCAGCTGAGGTCGGGCTTGCCACCCTCTCCGCCAAACCGCTCCGGTACCCCGGACTCCGGTTGTGGGCCCTCATCCGCTGGATCCATCGCAACCATCCCGATCTCGTTCACGTCCATACCAGCGAGGACCTGCGCCTCGCCTGGCTCGCCTTATCCTTCAACTCAACCCGCACCCCCCTGTACCTGACCCGGCACATGGGACTCAAGCACCGCCGGGGCGGCTATTTCAACCGGAGGATTTACCAGAGGGTCCGCCGTCTCTACGCGATTTCGAGCTACGTGGCCCAAGGCTTGCGCCAAAACGTTCCGATGCCCCCCGACCGGATCCAGATTCTCCCGCCCGGCATCTGGGCCAGCCGTCTTGCCCATCCACCCTGCTCTCCGGCCGAGGCTCGCGAACAGCTCGGCATTCACACCACGGCCAACGGGCCCGTAATCGGCATGCTAGGACGCATCACCCCCATGAAGGGCCATCTCGAATTTCTGGAATCCTTGTATCGGATCCGGACAGAGAACCCCAAGATCGGTTTCCAAGTGATCATTGCTGGGGGAGCCGGGGCCGACCCACGGGAACAACGGCTCCTGGAGACCATCAAAGCGCAGGTCCATGACTACGGGTTATCCGATCGTGTCCACCTGATTGGGGAAGTGGATGAATCCACGATCGCACTGACCGCGATGGACCTTTTCATTTTCCCCTCCCATCTTGAATCCTTTGGCATGGCCCTGGTGGAGGCCATGGCCTGCGGGCTTCCCGTCGTGGCCTGTGCCGCAGGCGGAGTCGTGGACATCGTCGAACACGACCGGACCGGACTCCTGGTTCCCGTCCGGGACGTACCTGCCCTGGCGCAGGCCATGCTCAGGCTCATTCAGGACGAGAACCTCTGCCGCCGTCTCGGCCAGAACGCGCGCACTGCGGCCGACCGCTGGGACATCCGGCATATCGCCGCCGCTTACGAGGCCGATTTCTACGGCGCCCAGGACGATCCCGACTCCCGACCTCACGGGAGTTAACGAATAACCGCGGGCTATGCCCGAATCCCGTACCTAGCCGCCCCCTCCGAAAAATCCGGGCAGGATTTTCTCGTCGCTCGTCGGCGGGTCGGCCCGGACCAACGCCGGATCCGTGGTCACGATGATCAGGCCCGCCATGGGGGTTCCAAACCCGCCCACTGTCGGCCGCTTGATCGGTACATACACACCGCCCGGTCCCCGTACCAGCTCGGCATGGACTGGGCAATAGTAAAAATCGAAACCGGGATGATGGAAACGGAAGGTCAGCGTATGCACCGGATGGGAAGGGCCTGGCGTCCCGTCCAAGACTCCGGTGAACTGGGGATCAGGCTTGCCCGTGAGCAGGTGGTACCCTTGGACCATATGAAGCCCGGTATCCTCGTTCACGAACACCACTGGCTGGCCTGGATATACAGCAACCACGCTTTCCAGAAAAACATTCTCGCCGTTCATGTGGATGTAGACCGGGTGCATGGGCAGGGCTGCCGCAAAGACGGTGGGTGCAAGCACGAGCCCCACCCAGCTGAGAAAGATGCCCCCGGTCCAAAGCCGGGTTTCGGACAGAAAACGGGAAACACGATGCATGGGCATTCTCCGGATCAGGGTTTCACAGAGTCTGGTCTACAGACGTCCAGTTCAGGATAGCCGACCTGCCACGGATCGTCCACCCGGATTGCACCGCGCTCCGCAACAACGTTTAAACTAGCACCAGGGGCAAATCCGCACCACCGACTTTTGCATGATGAAACTGTTTTTAAGTCCGACATCTCCCTTTGCCCGAAAAGTCAAAGTGGCCCTGATGGAGAAAAACCTCACCCCGGAAGTCGAGGAGATCCGGGTGGATCCCTGGTCTTCACCGGCGGAACTGATCCGGGCCAACCCGCTTTGCCAAGTCCCCACACTCGTGACGGACGAGGGACTCGCACTGGCGAACAGTGACTCCATTCTGGCCTGGCTCGAGCATTACGCTCCCCATCCAGCCCTGTTTCCGGCAGCCGACCCGGAACGGGGGCACGCCATGGCGATTGCCGCCCAAGCTCAAGGCCTCATGCAGTACACAGTTGACATCGTGCTGGAAAGACGGCGTCCCACGACCCAACGTTCGGTCACGTTCATCGACCGCCGGATGGCCGCGGTCATGCGTGTGGTGACCGCTCTGGGTGGTGAGTGGATGCCAGTCCCCGGGTTCGGGATTGATGGAATCGGTGTGGCCTGCGCTTTGGGTTATCTCGATCTCCGGCTTCCCGAGTACCCCTGGCGTGAGGTCTCCCCTGCGCTCGCCAGCTGGTTTGCCGGGGTGGCCTCTCGTCCTTCCCTCGAGGCCAGTGCCCCGCCCGCCTGAAAGGGTCGGAATCCCCGGGTTCGGACCACGTCTATGGCATAATGGTCGGTCCGGAGAATGCGCGGAGTGCGCGGTCGGCCCGTAGTTCAATCTGCAGCAAG
>JAKARN010000252.1 GCA_021828425.1 Pseudomonadota bacterium
CGCCATGATCTACGCCAACGTGGTGGGCTGTGACCTCGGGCCCAAATTCACACCCTTGGGCAGCCTGGCCACGCTGCTCTGGCTTCATGTCCTGGCCCGCAAGGGCGAAACGATCAGTTGGCGGACGTACATGCGCGTCGGTCTCGTCATCACGCCGCCCGTGCTCCTGGTGACCCTCCTCGCTTTGGGCCTCTGGGTCCGCTGGCTGGGGGGCGGGTGAGCGCCCGCGAACCCGGCCGTCGGCCGGTCATCCTGTTCCTCTGCACCGGCAACAGCTGCCGCAGCCAGATGGCCGAGGGGTGGTTGCGCACACTCGGCGATGGAAAAGTCGAGTCTGCTTCCGCCGGCATCGAGGCTCACGGGATCCACCCGCTGGCCATCCGGGTCATGGCGGAGCGCGGGATTGACATCCGCTCGCAGCAGTCGAAGATGCTCACCGAAACACTCCTCGCAAGCGCCGACCGGCTCATCACCCTCTGCGGAGACGCTGAAGAACGCTGTCCCTTGGTGTCCCCCGGAATCCTCCGTGAACACTGGCCGCTCACCGATCCGGCCCGTGCCAGTGGATCTGAAACCGAGATTCTCGATGCCTTCCGAGCGGTCCGCGACGAGATCGAACGGAAAATCCGTGCGCTCATGATCCGGCTGGATTGATGGCCGGAGCACGCGCTCCCCTCTGCCAGCCACAACCGAGTGCCCCGAGCGGAAGCGAAAAGATCCGAGTAGGATGGGATGGTCGGAGGCGATCCTGGGAAGGGGGGCTGTATGCGTCCTTGTTCATCTGGGTTCGGGATTTCCCTACTACTCGGTGCGCTCTTGGCATTTTCCGGCTGCGCTCTGGTTGGCCCACCGTCCATGCTCACCCAAGCGAGACCGCCCCTGCATGCCGACCAGGTTTCCTTCTGGATCAAACCGGCGTGGCCCTCCCATTTCGTGCTCCTCGCGAAACTGGACACCCACCTGCTCGGCTGGAACAACTCCCCCGAGCTCAACTGCCGGATCTTGGAAAAACTGCAGCAACAGGCAGCCCGGATCGGAGCCAATGCAGTCCTTCTGGCCGACCCGCCACCGACCGGTGGTGGGTCACCCGGCATGAGAGCCGGGGGCATGGCCGCAAACAGCTCGTACTCCTGGGGACCCTCCACTCCCATGATCCACAAAATGGTCACCTACAAAGGGTATGCCGCCTACGTGACCTCCCATCCGGGAAAAGGGAAAGCGCAATCCGGAGCCGGGCTCCCTTCGAACTGCAACCGGTTGCCGTGAGGGAAGACTTCCCGGTCCAAGAACCCGAAACCGATGACCGGCAGTCCATGCATCCTGCCCCCCGGGAAAGCTCCCGGATCTAGCCTCCGAGGACGATCAGCAACCCCATGACCACGAGGAATAGCGCGAAGATCCGCTTCAGCGCCCGGTTGGACAACTTGTGCGCCACCCGGACACCGACGGGGGCGAGCGACATCGAGCCCATCGCAATGAGCGCCGCCACCGGGAGGCTCACGTAACCGACCGTTCCCCAGGGCAGCGCGTGCGTGGGGACCTTGACCGTGACCGCGTAACTCAGGGCACTCACGATCGCGAGCATCAATCCGCACACCGCACTCGTTCCGATGGCCTTGACGGGGCGCGCGGACAGGGACACGAGAAGAGGGACGGTCATGGATCCGCCACCGATTCCAACCACCGAGGAGAGGGTGCCGATTCCGGCACCCGCCCCCATGAGCCAGGGCGATCGGGGTACCCGTTCTCCCTCACCCGCCTGCGCCCCGGCTTTACGTCCGATGGCCATCTGCCCGGCCATGATGAGGCAGAAAACGCCGATAACCGCACGCAGAGCGAAATCGGGAAGAAACGCCGCAAGGTGCGTCCCGACAAGCGCACCGACCACCATGCCTGGTGCAAGCCTCCTCCAGCTGGGCCAAAGCACGCTCCCGCGCCGGATATGCGCCGTGGCGGATGAGGTGAAGGTCAGAACCATTGCGGCCAGGGAGGTCGCCACGGCGACATGCATGACGGAAGACCGTGGAATCCCCAGCGTCGGCAGGACCACGCTCAGCGCCGCCACCACCGGAAGCCCCCCTCCGATCCCCAGGAGTCCTCCCAGGAATCCCGCGCAAGCACCCGCCAGGAGGAGAAGCACGATGGAGAAGAGAATGCCGGTCACGCCATACATCCTGCAGGACGGTCCAGTCTAACCGCATCGAAAAGAAGCTGCTTCAAGGAAAACCCGCCAGGCTGAGCTCCCGCACAGTCCGGCCGTTTCTTCCGGGCCGGTATCCACCAAGCCGGATTGGTGTTGGGCGCAAGGTTTGGGCACATCATCGGGCGGTCCCCGCGAATGGGCGGGCTCCCTTGATTGATGGCGCCCCGGGGCGGATTTGAACCGCCGACCTTCCCCTTAGGAGGGGGATGCTCTATCCAACTGAGCTACCGGGGCCGCAGCGAAACCGACTTGGAACCTCACGACCCATGAACTCTCGAGCTCGGATTCTAGCGCAGCGAAGACCTGAGCGGAGCCTTCAGCGAAGCTGGCTGTCCTTGCTGCCCCGGCGATTGATGGGCGAGATAGAGACCTGTTGCCGGTCAATTTCAGCCTGGCAGCCCAGGCAGAACCGCACCCCGGGGAGGGCGTGACGCCGGCCTTCGGGGATTCCGGCCCCGCATTTTCCGCAATAGCGAAGGCTCTCTCCCGCGGGGATGCGCCCACGCACACGCTTCAGCGCAACTTCCAGGCGGGCATCGATCCGCTGTTGCACGGCACCGTCTTGGGTCCAACCCCCCGCCATGGTCGACTCCTCGTTCATCTCTGTTTAGCCTAACCGATGACCCTGACCCCATCAGCCCTTCGGCCTCCTCCACTTTTGGGGGGATCGGGCTTGCGAGCCCCGGCTTGGCATCGCCCCTCACAGACCGCCAAAAAAAATCGGGCAGGCTTGAGGCCTGCCCGATCAGTGTCAATCAGTGGTGATCAGGATTCGCGGGGGTTGCGGATTCCCCGCACGATCAGGATCGATGCCAGGGCCAGAAGGCCGAGGAGACCCATCGAGCCCGACCCGCCACCGGCCGGAGTGCTGCTCCGGACCGCCTGCGGAGGGGTTCCCGGCAGGCCTTTAGGGTGCGAATGGACGGGAGTCGCGGCCGCTGTCTCACCCGGATAGCTCAGGCAGAAGGTATAAGCTCCAGCCCCGTAGTTCGAGTAGACCAGCCAGACGTAGTAACCGGAGCTGCCGTCATAGCTCACGCTCTGGTCTGCGCCCCCGCCGGTTCCGGCGGCCACATTGATCCAGCCGAACCAGGGATCCCACTGGTAGAGATAGAGCTGGAAGTTGGTTCCACCCGGTCCGTAGAGCAATCCAGCCTCTTTCCCTCTGTTCGCGTAGTAGTAGTTGTCGTTGGGCTGGTAGGCATAGTCCCCACTGCCGGAAAGGGTTCCGGTATAGGTGGCATAGCCCGTGGGACAGGGTCCGGTTGAGACCGCATTCACCGTCACGGTCTCGGTCGCGGTATTCGAGGTCCCGCCACTGTCTGACGCGTCGAAGGTGAAGGAATCCGTTCCCGAGAACCCGCTGTTCGGGGTGTA
>JAKARN010000253.1 GCA_021828425.1 Pseudomonadota bacterium
CCTGTCTCTCCTGGGCCAGGGCTTTCTACTGGACCATCTCCTTTTTCAGCCGGATGGGCTCAACCTGAGCCTGATCCATGTCCTGGTGCTCGTGAGTTTCATGATCAGCCTCGTCGTCTGGGGGGGATCCTGGTTTGAACCGGTTTTGAGCGCAGGGCTTGTGGCCTTCCCCCTCACGGCACTGGCCGTCATCACACAGGCCCTCCACCCGGGCGGTGAGTTATTGCTCCGGACCAACCATCTCCTGCTCGATGCGCACATCCTGATTTCCCTGACCGCCTACAGCATGCTGGGGGTCGCCGCCGCACTGGCCATCCTGCTCTGGATCCGCGAGTCACGCCTGCGCCGTGCGGAGACGGCAGGACCCGGCAGCCTCCCTCCCCTCCTGGTGATCGAACGGATGCTCTTTCAGTACCTGATCGCGGGATTTTTGCTCTTGACCCTGGCACTGGGCACCGGACTGGCCTATTTCCGGATCCTGAGTCCACTCGGTCTCTGGCCCAAGGTGATGCTGTCCATCCTGGCCTGGGTCCTGTTCGGCCTCCTGCTTTGGGGTCACCGTCGTTTCGGATGGCGCGGACGGACGGCCGCCGGATGGACCCTGGCTGCCTTTGCCGCTCTCGCCCTCTCTTACTTTGGGACCCAGTTGGTCTGGCGGTTCGAGCACCCCACCGTTTCCTTTCTGCACCTGTCTTCTTTTTCCGGTCGGAAATGGCCTGGAACCCCAGCTCACAGGCCGATATCCCTACGCTGACCCAGGGAATCCTCCATGTACGGATTTTCAGTTGAAGTCCCCGAGCCGTTTGATCGAATTCTCGAACGAACCACCCAAGCACTGGAACGGGAAGGTTTCGGCATCCTCACCGTCATCGACGTCCAGGCCACTTTCCGGCGCACGCTCGGAGTCGATATTTCGCCCTACCGGATCCTCGGAGCCTGCAATCCGCAGTTGGCCCATCAGGCACTCTCCGCCGATCCCGAGATCGGCCTGCTTCTCCCCTGCAATGTCGTGGTCCGGGAAATCCGGCCGGAATGCACCCGGGTTTCGTTCATGGACCCGGAGGCGGTTCTTGGCCTCACGGAAAGTTCGTCGATCCCCGTCCTCGCACGGAACGTGCGTGAACGTCTTCTCCGAGTGCGGATGAGTCTCGAAACCACCCGTGGGACAGGTTGACCTGAAGGTCGCGCTTTTTAATTTAGGGTACGGAGGGGCGAGCTGCACGGGGGCGGGGTCGTCGCCAGCTTTCCCGTTCCAGTTCGGCACGGATCAACCCTTCCAGGTATTCCAGGTAACGATCGAGCGGATTGGCCCCCTCGCGGGAATCGAGCAACCAGGGATTCATCAGGGTATGGCGCAAAAGGAAAAGAGTGGGACAGTCGCCCTCCCCGGTATCCGCAGCCGGGTCAATGCCCAACGCATCGAGTGTCCGGGACCAGTTTTCCGGTCCTAGCAGTTCGGCCGAAACCCGGGTGTGGGAGCTGAAAAAATCGCGCAACTGGACTGGCCGCGTCGGATCGATGCGAAGATGGTCATACAAGGACTCGCCGAAGCGATTGGCGGCAGCGAGCGAGGTATTGCCCTCCGGATTGATTGCCAGACAAAGAAGATTCGTATCCGGCTCGAAGGGCACAAGGACCCGGGCCTGCCCCCGAAGGCGCTCGGCCAAGTTCGGCAGGTGATCATAGAAGTACTCGCCCGCCAGGATGGTAAAGCGCTGCAACCGGCCCAGATGGAAGCGGTCGAGCGGCATCACGCGGTGCGTCACCCAGCAAGCCGCTGCCTGGGCACCGGGTTTTGACCCTTCGAGAATATATGGCCCCAAGGGCTCGACGGATGGTCCGGAGGTCTCCGGATCAAAGACATAGGGCGCCCGTTCGCCCATAAAGTCGAGAACCCCACGGTGGCGCCAGACAATCCCCCCGATCCCATAGGGCAGGTATCCCAGCTTGTGCGGGTCCACCGTGATGGAATCGGCGTGGACCAGGGCGCGGAAACTCTCGTACACCGAATCCGATGGGAAGTGGGCAAAACCTCGCCTGACTTCTTCCTGCGGGACAAAGCGCCCGTCCGGGTCACGGAAGATCGAGGTCAGGTACCCACCCCAAGCGGCGTCGACATGCAACCCGAACTCGAGTCCCCGTGTTCTGAACTGGTGCCGGAGTTGAACGACCTCATGGAGCGGATCGATCGTTCCAAACTCGGTAGTGCCCATCATGGCCACTACCGCGAGAACCGGCATCCTGTTCCGGCAGGCCTCATCCAGCCGGGACTCCAAGCCCGGCGGCGAAAGGCGCATCTTGGAGTCAACCGGCACAAAATCGAGTTGTCCGGTTCCGAAACCCAAGGCACGGGCCGCCTTGTGCCAGGAATAATGCGCCGTGCGGGGGAGCAGAATCTTGATCCTCGAGCACAACGGATGACGGCGGGCAAAATCCACGAGTCCGGAACTTTCAATACGCAGGGTTGCGAGTTGGTCGTGTAGATCGTGCCAGATCCGGAGCGCCGCCGGGTCGGCCGGCGGGATTCGCAGCCGGGCCGGCAGACCGGTGACTTCGTCCAAGGGCAGGTTGAAGAGCGTCCAGTCATCCAGCTCGACCAGGGAGCGGCCGTCATCCAAGGTGAATCCGGGTGCCCCGTCTACGGCGAGGAGCGCCTCCCGGAGTGCCAGCGGATAACAGCGGATGGCCCGAAGGTTGACCAGGCTCTCGAAATTCGCAAGTGTACCGCCGGAGGTCAGGTGACCCCAGGCGCACGGGGTTTTCCCAGGATCGGTCTCCCATCCGAACATGCGGGCCAACTGACGTCCCACTTCGAGTTCGAGTGCAAGTGTCACCGGGGCTGCTTCTGGACTCACATTGTTGGGGTTGTAGAGCGTCGTCACCAGTTGGGCCAGAAGCCCGGGCAACAGGGTGTCGGAAACCATGTGGCCGAGATAGCGGGGATTGAAAAAGGGAACCGAACGCTTGAGCGCCGCGGTCAGGGTATTGAGTTCGGTTCGCAGGCGGTCCATAAACGCCACGTAAGTCGGCTCATGCGCCGCAAGCACCGGTATGGGCGGTGGATCCTCGGGGTGGAAATTGCGTCTCCAGTAGAGGTGGTCCCGGACCAAATCCACGAGAAGGCGTTCGAAGATCTCCCCGTTTTCACCACTCGAACCCAAAAAACACGGATTGAGAATCGTGGGATCACTGAAATCCAGTGCACCTGCATCCGTCCGGGATTGCGGGTCCACCGGGCTGGAAACGGGTGCCGCTGGATTTTTCGGGAGAGAATCCTGAAGATTTCGTGACGGGGGCGGACTTACACCCCGAACAGCGCCTCGGGACGCGATCCCGTCCGAATGCCTCTCAGAATTTCCCAAGACTTCCGGAAAAGCGCGCTTTTTCACCAGGCCACCTCGGACATGGAACACCCACTGTGCCAGACGAATGATGAGTGTAGAACGGGAAGGCCCCGCATTTCCATGACCCCACCCCCTTGACAGGACAGCGGGCAGGTCACATCCGGGCTGCAAAAGCCGAAAAAAAACCCCGGCCGCGAGGGCCGGGGTTTCATGGGATCTCCCGTCTCATGC
>JAKARN010000254.1 GCA_021828425.1 Pseudomonadota bacterium
TCTCCGTGGGGCCCGATGTCCAGGCCCAAACGCTCCGCGCCTTCGGGAATCACGGGACGTCGGCCGATGGCGAGGACGACCGCATCCCCCGTCAGACGTGCCGTCTGATCCCCCAGACTGTACTGAACGGTTCGTTGCCCCGTGGCCTCGGCTTCCAGGGCCAGCACCTTGACGCCCGTCATGATGCGAATGCGGGGATGCAAAAGGGGCACCAATTGTCCCACCATGGCCGGATCCATGCCCGCCAGAACCTGATCGGCCATTTCCAGAATCGTCACCCGACTCCCAAAGGTCGCGAAAAAACTCGCCGTTTCGAGCCCGATGTAACCGCCGCCGACGATGATCACATGCGGGGGCAGCCGCTTGAGGGGGGGATCGGGTTTGTAGAGATCGTGGCTGGTGAGGGCCAACTCGGCCCCGGGGAGAGGCGGCACGTACACGTCCGAACCGGTCGCGATGATGACATGGCGGCAACGGAGTCTTTCGTCGCCGTGAGCCCCGTGGACCTGGACCGTGTGAGGATCGAGGAAGCGGGCTTCGCCCTGAAGGAGCCGCAGATTGGGCACAGCGGCCAGCTCTTCCGCGTGCTGGGCGTAACGTCGGGCCTGGACGGCGTCCTTGTGAGCCACGACGGCCGCATAGTCGATCTCGATCCGGCCCGGAAGGCCCCGCGAGCCGAATGTCTGCTGCGCGTCGAGAATGACGGCCGTCTCCCGCACGGCCTTGGAGGGCACACAACCCTCGTACAGGCAATTGCCGCTCATGAAGCCTTTCGTATCCACCATGACGACACGCGCCCCGGCTTTGGCCATTCGGAAGGCGGCCGGATACGCGCCGCCGCCCGCCCCCAGGGTGAGTAAATCGACTTCGGAATTCGCCATCGCTCCGCCCCTTTGCTCGCGCACAAGCGGGTTGTCCGCACGGCCTCGATCAAGCATAGATCAATTCCTCGCCTGGACTCTCCAGCCGGAGCATCGCTGTCGCTTTTCTTGCCCGGCCTTTCGTCAACGCCCGGCGGACTTTCCACGCGGACCCGCCCCCTCCCTCCGGCCGTCCGACCTTCGGTGCGGCGTTCCATTCTTGAGTCGTCCCGGCCTTTGCGGTCGAGGGCGGAGGTCCATGACATCCATGAGTGCGCCATGCCCGGGGTCCGGCTCCCCAGTCCCCGAACCTTGCCGTCCACCGTACGAGAAGGGCATAATCCCGGTTACGGGTTTGGCCTTGGTTGCGGGGCGGACGGTCCAAGGCTCCGGGTCAGACCGTGAGGGCCACTCGCCCCGCCCCGGGCCCGTGTGACCGCCCCCTCGAGGATCCGCGTTTCCCTGGAGCCGCCCATGAATCGCAAAGATCACTGGCAAGAGATCTACCGCCGCAAGCCCGCCTCGTCCGTCAGCTGGTTCTGCGAGCACGACCAAGCGTCATGGGAGTGGATCGACGCCTGGTCGCTTCGGCCGACGGATCCGATCATCGACGTGGGGGGAGGAGCGTCGACCTTCGTGGACGATCTTCTCCTTCGGGGTTTTTCCGATGTCACGGTCCTCGATGTTTCGGAGGCCTCCCTCGCCGCGGCCCAGGATCGGCTGGGAGGAAAAAGCACCCAAGTCCGGTGGGTGGTGGTCGATGTCCTCGAGAGCGCCTTGCCGGACAAACGCTATCGCTTGTGGCGCGATCGGGCGGTGTTTCATTTTTTGACTGACACGCAGGACCGGAGGGCCTACGTGGAGCAACTCCGGCGCTCCCTGGCGGCGGACGGCCATGTTCTCCTCGCGACCTTCGCTCTGGACGGGCCCGAGCAATGCAGCCATCTCCCGGTCGTCCGCTACGACGAGGGGGGATTGCAGGCGGAGCTTGGCCGCGACTTCGTGCTGATCCGGAGCCAAAAAGTGATGCACGAGACGCCGGCCGGCAAGCGGCAGGCCTTTCTCTACTGTCATTTCACACGGGCGGCTTGAGGGAGGCCGGCCTCGTCCCGAGGGGGAGACGGGCCTTGCGTGCGGCCGCGACCTCAGCGCAGACGCCGACGGAAAAGCCAGGCCGCCGCCGTCATGCTCAGGCCGGCGATGATCGCCAGCGGCCAATACTGGCTCCAGAGCGTCCGCACCCCGTCCCCTTCGAGGAAAGCCCCGCGCACGATCACCAGAAAGTAGCGCATGGGATTGGCGTAGGTCAGGACCTGGACGGCGGCCGGCATGTTGGCGACGGGGGTGGCAAAGCCCGAGAGGATGATGGAGGGCACCAGGAAGAGAAAGACACCGAGGAGGCCCTGCTGCTGGGTCGTGGAGAGAGACGAGATCATGAGCCCCACACCGACGGCGGCCAGAAGAAAGAGCAGCATCCCGACCGCCAGGGCGAGGACGCTGCCGAGGAAGGGCACCCCGAACCAAAACACCGCCATGAGGGTGATGAACGTTCCCTCCACGGCGCCGACGAGGATCCCCGGAAGGGCCTTGCCGGCGAGGATTTCCCAGGGCGTCATCGGGGTCACTAGGAGCTGGTCGAACGTGCCCTGTTCCCGCTCCCGCGCCACCGAAAGCCCCGTCACCAGCAGGGTCACCACCAGGGTCAGGAGGGCGACGATGCCGGGGACGATGAACCAGCGTGAGCGGAGATTGGGATTGAACCAGGCACGGGTGACGAGTTGCGTCGGCGGACGGCCCCAGTGATGATCCCGCGCCCAGCGGGCGTCGAAGGCGAGCAGGATGCTGTTGACGTAGTCGAGGGCGATGGTGGCGGTGTTGGAATCGCGTCCGTCGATGATGACCTGCACCGGTGCCGGACGGTGGCGCAGCAGATCTTCGGTGAAACGGGGACCGATCTGAAGGACCAGCAAGGCCTTTTCCCGATCGATGAGGGGAGCGATCTGGCCGTCGCGGGTCAGGGTCGCCACCCGCCGAAAGGCGCGTGAGCCCTGGAAATCACCCAGCAATTCGCGGGACGCGAAGCCCGGATCCCGGTTGTAGACGGCGTAGGGAATGTGGTGGAGATCGAAGGTGGCGGCGTAGCCGAAGACCAGAAGCTGGATGAGGGGCGGGCCGATCAGGACGAAACGGCTCTTCTTGTCGCGCAGGATGGCGAGGAACTCCTTGACCGCGAGAGCCCAGATCCGCGCCGGCATCAGTCCAGCCTCTTGTGGGAGCGGCGCAGGGTCAGGCCGAGAAAGAAGATCGCCATGAGCGTGAGGGCCAGGCTGTTGCCGAGGATGACGGGCCAGACGTCGCCCGCCAGAAAGAGGGTCTGAAGGATGCTCACGAAGTAGCGGGCGGCGACGAGGTGGGTGAGGATCCGGATCGGCGCGGGCATGGACGGGATATAGAAAATGAAACCCGAGAGGATGAAGGCGGGCAGGAACGTCACGACGATGGCGATCTGGCCGGCGACGAATTGGTTGCGCGCCACGCTGGAGATGAGAAGCCCCATGCCCAGGGCGACCAGGAGAAAGAGGGTCGAGACCAGGAGCAGGACCGCGAAGCTTCCGCGCAACGGAACGTCAAAGAGTCCGACCGCCATCGCCACCGAGAGCAGCATGCCGCCCATGCCCATGACGTAATACGGGATCAGTTTGCCGAGG
>JAKARN010000255.1 GCA_021828425.1 Pseudomonadota bacterium
CCGCCGGATCGCCCGGGTGTAGGCCTCGAGCGTCTCGCGGTGGCCGGTCTCGAGCGGGGATGGGGTTGCCCCGGTGATGAAGAACCAGTTGCCGCCCCAGGCGAGGTCGCCCGTCACCGGGCCGTGACCCGGAAGGTTGACGGTCACCCCCTTGCGGAACCGGTAACTTTCAACATTGTCAATCGATACCGACCCGTCGCCCTCGAGTTCGGCATCGACCCGGCCTACCGGAGTCTCGATCGTATGGCGGCCCGCCCGGATCCGGCGCAGCGCGGCCAGGGTATGGACCAGCCCGATCGTTCCATGTCCACACATGCCGAGGGAGCCGCCACTGTCGGCATAGAGGACGCCGGTTGCGAAGGCCGGGTCGGTAGGTGGCGTCAGGACGGCCAGGACGGTCGCCACGGGAGCGCGGGGTTCGGTCGTGAGGGCCCGGAGGAGGTTCCCGAACTCGCAATCGAGCCGTACCCGGCGCTCGGAGAGCGGTCCCTTGCCGAGATCCGGAAACCCGGACAGCACGACGCGGGTCGGTTCACCACCGGTATGGGAGTCCACGACCTCGATTTCCCTCATCCCGCGAGCATATCGCGGTCCGGGAGGAAAGGCTTGGCCGGAGTCGGCAGGTCCCCTGCCGATTCCGGCATAATCACCCGGTGGCTGTGCAGCAGGTTCCCCTCGCGGATCTCGAGCGCCTGTTCGATGCGTTCCCGGATGTCGTGTTTTTCGTGAAGGACCGGGCGGGACGCTACCGGTATGCCAACCAGACTCTCGTCCGGAGGCTCCGGCGGGAGCGGCGGGAGGACATCATCGGCCGCCGGGCATCCGAACTGTTCCCGGTCCTCCTCGCCCTCAGCTACGAGGCCCAGGACCAGGCGGTCCTCGCGGGACGCGTCATCACCGACGAGCTCGAGCTCCACCTCTATCCCGACCATGCGCCGGGCTGGTGCCTCAGCACGAAGCGGCCCCTCCGGACGAATGGCGAGATCGGGGGCCTCATCGGCGTCTCCCGCGATCTCGGCCGGCCGGATGTGCGCCATCCCGGGTACGGGAGACTCCAACGCATGGTGGGCTGGCTGTCCGAGCATTACGGAGAGCCCATCGTTTTCGGACGGCTCGCGGACGAGGTCGGCTTGAGCCTGGGGCAGCTCGAACGGCTGTGCCGCCGGGTCTTCAACCTGTCTCCGCGCATGCTGCTGGCCAAGATCCGGATTGACCAGTCCATGGTGGCTCTCGGGCAGGGATGGTCCGTGGCGGAGGTGGCCCAGGCCTCGGGGTATGGGGATCAGAGTGCCTTCTCCCGCCGCTTCCGGGCCTTCGTCGGGCTGGCCCCGCGCGATTTCCAGAAACTGGCCGTCCGGAAGGAGCGGCTCCGGCCGTTCCCCAAGGGAATGGCCCCACCGTCCCGGAGCCGGTCGTGATCGAAAAACTGGCGGTGCTCTGCGCCGGCAACATCTGCAGGAGCCCCATGGCGTTTGGTCTTCTGGGCGCGGAGCCGGCCCTGGCCGGGATCGGATTGAGCTCGGCCGGGCTCATGGCGGAAGTCGGAGCCCCGCCCTCGACCGAGGCGATCCGCCTTCTGGCCTCGCGTGGCATCGACATCGGGAGCCATCGCGCACGCCAGGCGACCGCTGAGCTCTTGGGCAGCCAGGACCTCATCCTCGTCATGGAGCACTGGCAACGGGCGTGGATCGGCAGTAGGTGGCCCTTCCTGATCGGCCGGGTGTTTTTGGTCGGTCACTGGGGCGGTTACGAGATCGCGGATCCCTACGGGGGTTCCGCCCGGGATTACGAACGCGCGCTCGGGGGGATCGAGCAAGGGATCCGGGAGTGGGTTCCGCGACTCACCCTGCCCGGTGCCCGTGCGGCGTCCCGCCCTGGGGACCGGTCGGAGACGGACTGAACGCGGCAGGCCGGGGCCGGCCGCGGGTCAGAACCCGTGCCACAGGCTGACTGCCAGCACGCCCAGGACGACCGCGAGGAGCAGGAGGCCGTAGAGGATGCCGATCAGGGTATAGGCGGCCACGGCCCGGATCGGGCGCTGGCCGTAGACCCGCTTCTGCATGAGTCCGGGGTAGATGAAGAGCCAGAGCCCGGCGGGCATAGCCAGGCCGGAAAAAATGACCGGGAGGAGAGGCAGGTTCGCCGTCCAGGAGGCAAGCGTCGACAGGCAGACCAGCACGATGAGATCCAGAAAGACAAAGGCGTGGCTGTGGAGGGCCACGATCAGGTGCTCGACATAGGATCGGCGGGGCATGAAGAGCTTGAGGAGCAGGGCAAAGAGGGGAAGAAGAACCAGCATGGCGATGGGCAGGAGCCGGAGCGTCGCGTCGATCCACTCGCGCGGATGGTCCAGTCCGGCCAGGAAAGGGGCCGAGACCCCGGCGATGCCGACTCCGGTCCGACCCCGGGCCAGCTGGGCCAGGCGATGCCGGGCGAAATGGTCGATCGTGGCACGCGCAGATGCGAGGTCCCGTTTCCGAACCTCCCTCGCCAGGGAGGCCTGGTCCAGCTGGCGCGTGACCGTGCGGATTTCCCGGGCGCGGACCCGCCGGACGGCTTGGGGTGTCTTGGCGCTTGCGAAGTGGACGAGGTCGAGGCCGTTGACCCCGGGGGGCGGTCCTGTGACCGAGACGGTGATGCGGACCAGGAAGAACGCCACCACGGCGAGGAAGAACATGAGCTTGAAGGGTGCCACGTAGCGCACCCGATGGCCCCGGAAATATTCGGCCGTGAGGAATCCCGGACGCAGGAAGAGCGGGACAAGGGTGCGCCAGACCCGGTTGTCGAAATGCAGGGTATCGTCGAGGAGGGTGTGCAGTGCGGTCCCGAACTCTCCCAGGGGGTCGCGTGCTTCCTGGCCGCAGTGGTGGCACCAGGGACCGAGGAGGGAGGTTCCGCAGTTGGGGCAACGGCCCTCGGGCGGTTGCGGGGCCAGAGGCGGGCTTGTGGTTTCGTCTGCCGGAGGCGGGGATTCCAAGGTCGGCCGCGGAAAGTGGGGGGGAGGGATCCAGCCTGTCCGAAGCCAGGGTCGAAGTCAAGGTTGCGGACGGCGCCCCGTCGAGGTCCAGCGCCAGGCGTCCCGGCAGATGGCATCGAGTCCCCGTTCGCTCTGCCACCCCAGAAGCTCCCGTGCCCGATCCACGGCCGCCCAGCAGGCGGCGATGTCTCCGGACCGGCGCGGGCCGATGCGGCGGGGGAGGGTCCGGCCGATGACACGCTCGAAGGCATGGACCAGATCGAGGACGGAAGATCCCCGTCCCGTACCGAGATTGATGGCGACGAAACCGGAATGGGTATTGAGATAATCGAGGGCGGCGAGATGGCCCTGGGCGAGATCCATGACGTGGATGTAATCCCGGATTCCGGTGCCATCCGGGGTCGGGTAGTCGTTGCCATGCACGATGAGTTCGGGTCGTTCGCCACTTGCGACCTGGCAGAGATAGGGCATGAGGTTATTGGGAATCCCCCTCGGACGTTCGCCCAGTGCGCCCGACTCATGTGCCCCCGCCGGGTTGAAGTAGCGGAGGGAGGCGATGCGCCAGCGGGAAAGAT
>JAKARN010000256.1 GCA_021828425.1 Pseudomonadota bacterium
ATGGCCCGAGATGGCCCGAGCCGTGGGGAGGTTCAGCAGTCGCTCACCCGCCTGGGCGGGTTGGAGTGCCACAGACTTGCCCGCGTCCCCGGGGTCAGGGACACGGCCGGTGGCCGATGAGGGGAAGGGGACCGGTTTATAATGGGGGTCTTGTGTGGCTGACGGAAAACACGGTTCACGCGGGGCGAGGCCGCCCCACCGTCTGCCGGGTCCCCCCTGCCGGAGCATCCAGAATGGCTGTATTTTCCAACCCGTTTTTCTCGAACCATGAAGAAGTGGTCTTCGTGCATGACGCCTCTGTGGGCCTCAAGGCGATCATCGCGATCCACAACACCCAGCTCGGCCCGGCGCTCGGCGGACTCCGGCTCTGGCCCTATGCCAGCGAGGACGAAGCCCTGACCGATGTCCTGCGCCTGTCGCGCGGGATGACCTACAAGGCCGCGATCTCCGGCCTCAACCTCGGCGGCGGCAAATCGGTCATCATCGGCAGCCCCGCGATCAAGAGCGAGGCCCTGTTCCGGAGTTTCGGCCGCTATCTCCAGGGACTGGGGGGACGTTACATCACCGCCGAGGACGTCAACACGAATGTCGATGACATCGAGTTCATCTACCAGGAAACCGGTTATGCGGTGGGCATCCATCCCGAACACGGCGGCAGCGGCGACCCCTCCCCCTATACTGCCCAGGGGGTTTTCCACGGACTCCGGGCCGCACTCGAGAAGACCTTCGGCCAGGCGGACTTTGCGAAACGCAGCTTCGCCATCGAGGGCGTGGGGAATGTCGGCTTCCACCTGGCCCGTCTCCTCCGCCAGGAAAAGGCCAAGGTTTTCGTGACCGACATCGACAAAGACCGTGTCCAGCGGGCGGTCCAGACACTCGGGTGCGAGGCAGTCTCCGGCAACGACATCTACGATCTCAAGGTGGATGTCTTCGCCCCCTGCGCGCTCGGCAGTTCCATCAACCCGGAAACCCTGCCCCGCCTCAAGTGCCGGATCGTGGGTGGCAGCGCCAACAACCAGCTCGCAACCCCCGAGTGCGGCAGTGAACTCGACCGGCGCGGCATCCTCTACACGCCGGATTACGCACTCAACGCAGGCGGACTCATCAATGTCGCCCTCGAAATCGAGGGATACCACCGCGAGCTCGCGGATCGCCGGGTTGTGGCCATCTACGACATCATCCGCCGGATCTTCACCTTTGCCGAGAAACAGGGCCTGCCGACCTGGCAGGCTGCCGACAAGATCGCCGAGCAACGCCTGGCTGCCCTGGGACCGGCCCGCCTGCGCTACCTCCAGGAGGGCCGTCCCTGGAACATCCACCGGAGCCTTGCGGGTCACTGACTCCGATGGCCCAGGCGCCACACTCCGCGGAAGCCTCCGATCTCGAACTCCTCCGGGAGTCGGTGACGCGATTCGCGGCGGCCGAAATTGCCCCCCACGCCGGACGTTTCGACCGGGAGGGGGGATTCCCGCGGACCCTCTGGCAACGGATGGGCGAACAGGGACTTCTGGGTCTCACCGTTCCGGCGGCGGACGGGGGGGCCGGACTCGGCTTCGAGGCCCATCTCGTGGCGATGGAGGAGATCTCGCGCGCCTCGGCCTCGGTCGGCCTGTCCTACGGCGCCCACTCGAACCTCTGCGTCCATAACCTGGCCCGGAACGGCACACCCGAACAGAAGGCCCGGTATCTCCCGGGACTCCTTCAGGGCCGCCAGGTGGGAGCCTTGGCCATGTCCGAATCCGGGGCCGGCTCGGACGTCGTGGGCTCGATCGCCTGCCGTGCGGAACGGCACGGGGCGAAGTGGATTCTCCAGGGCAGCAAGATGTGGATCACGAACGGACCGGAGGCCGACGTGTTCATCGTCTACGCGAGGACCCGTCCCTATGCGGAGGCGGGATCCCATTCCCTGACCGCGTTCCTGGTCGAGCGCGGGCAACCCGGTTTCTCGACCGCCCAGAAACTCGACAAGCTGGGCATGCGGGGATCCGGGACGTGCGAACTGGTCTTCGAAAACTGTGCACTCGAGGCCGGCCAGGTTTTGGGCGAGGTCCACGAGGGCGTCCGCATCCTCATGGGAGGCCTCGATACCGAACGGCTGATACTCTCGGGCGGTCCGCTCGGCATCCTGCACGCCTGCCTCGACACGGTCCTGCCCTACGTCGTCCAGCGCCGCCAGTTCGGCCGGTCGATTGCCGAGTTCGAACTCATCCAGAGCAAGATCGCCGACCTCTACATGCGCTTCAGCGCCGCCCGCAGCCTGTGCCGCGAGACGGCCCGCGCCTTCGATGCCGGCCGGCCGAGCCGCGTGGATGCGGCCGCCACCCTGCTCTTCGTGGCCGAGAATGCCGTCCGCTCCGCGCTGGATACCATCCAGTGTCTCGGCGGCAACGGATACATCAATGAATACCCGGCCGGCCGTCTTCTGCGCGATGCCAAGTTGTACGAGATCGGGGCCGGTACCAATGAAATCCGGCGCATGCTGATCGGGCGCGAACTGTGCCAGAACCCCAGGGAGGCCGTTCCATGACCGAGGCCCGCGACCGGGTCATCCTCGAGGCCCGAAGGAGCCCCCTGGGTTCGTTTTTGGGCAGCCTGGCCCCGCTGTCCGCCCCCGAAATCCTGGCCCCCGTGCTCCGTGCCCTCGCCGAATCCACCCCCGGGATCGGAGCCCACGTGGACGAGGCCCTGGTGGGCTGTGTGCTCCCGGCCGGCGTCGGACAGGCCCCGGCCCGCCAGGCCGTTCTCCAAGCCGGACTGCCGGAAAGCACGGGGGCCACAACCATAAACAAGGTGTGCGGATCCGGCATGAAGAGCCTCATGCTGGCCGATGCCCTCCTCGCCTCGGGACAGGCCCGGATCGTGATGGCCGGCGGCATGGAATCGATGAGCCGGGCCCCCTATCTCCTGGCCCAGGCACGGAGCGGTCAGCGCATGGGCCACGGCACCCTGATCGACCACATGCTCCACGATGGCCTCGAGAATGCCGCCGATCACCAGGTCATGGGCGCTTTCGCCGAACTTTGTGCCGACCACTACGGCCTGGGTCGCGCCCGGCAGGACGCGTTCGCGATCCGTTCCGTGGAACGGGCCCGTGCCGCCCAGGCCGCGGGCGCCTTCGACCGCGAGATCGTTCCCCTCACGGTCCCGGCCCGCAAGGCGCCGGTCGAGGTTGCGGTCGACGAGGGCCCGGGCCGGATCGACCTCGACCGGATCGGCACCCTGAAACCGGCCTTCCGCCCGGAGGGTACCGTGACCGCCGCGAGTTCGTCTTCCATCTCGGACGGGGCGGCCGCCCTCCTCCTCACCACGGCGGGTGAGGCGGATCGCCGGGGAATCCCGCCGCTCGCCCGGCTGGTCGCATCAGCCAGTCACGCGCAGGCACCCGAATGGTTCACGACCGCTCCCATCGGCGCCATCCGCGCACTTCTGGAAAAAACCGGCTGGCCCCTCGCGAGCGTGGACCTTTTCTAAATCAACGAGGCCTTTGCCGTGGTCACACTCGCCGCCATCCAGGAACTCGGGCTTTCGCCCGACCGGGTCAATGTCCA
>JAKARN010000257.1 GCA_021828425.1 Pseudomonadota bacterium
TGCCGGATTCGACCAGCGTACGGTAGCGTTGCAACATGCCGGGGACTTGTTCACTCTGGTCGGGATGGACCAGGAAAACCACTTCGTAATGACGCTTCAAGGTCATGTCCTCCTTACGGACGAAGGCCCCGTTGGGGGCAAGGAGTGGGTTCACGGGTCAGGCCACGCTGATTCAGGTGGGCCTGAATATAATGCGGTTAAGTGTAACGGAGAACCCCTCGAAGGTCAACTTCCTGTATGGGTCGAACCCTTGGCACTCGGGGCGGCATGTGACGAAGCATTTAATCGATTAACGGAATAGCCCCACCCACACTCACCAAAGATTCTGAATAACCACATGAGGATAACAGTACGCCCCAAAAGCAGAATAGGGGTCAGTGAACGCAAAACCTGTCTGTAACCCCGAACCTGAAACAAGAACAAGGAATCGTCTACTCAAGCTTGTTCCTGAGCTCCTCTTTTACCATTGCCGTGGCAATCTCCCGGTTCCCGGAAAGCGTTCTGCCGGCCGATTTCGTAAAGTGCGATAGCCACGGCCACGGAAACATTGAGGCTTTGCATCCCGGGTGACATGGGAATTCTCAGAATCTCGTCACACGCCTCCTTCGTGAGACGCTTGATTCCGGCTCCTTCTCCACCGGCAACCAGCACGGTTGGCCGGTCAAATGACCAGTCATTCAAGTTTTGCCCCCCTCCGTGATCCAAACCCAAAATCCAGAAACCCGATCTCCGGGCCTGCTCCAGGAAGCGCACCAGATTCGGGACAATCCGGCAGGGCACCTGGTCCGCTCCCCCGGAGGCGCTTTTGATCGCGGTGGCATTGAGGGGGGCAGACCGGTGGCGAGGCAGGACAACCCCCGAAACTCCGAATGCGGCCGCGGAACGAAGGCAGGCACCCAAGTTACGGGGGTCCTGGATTCCATCCAAGGCCAAAAGCAGCCGATAACGGTCGGGCGCATCGAACCACGTCTCGACCTCTTCTCCCCGGGTCACGGGACCGTATCCCCGGGCCGATCCGACCTCGGCCACAATCCCCTGATGGATCCCCTCCTGGGCCAGCCGGTCAATCACGGTACGATCCACCTCGCAAATCGGTATTCCAGCGTGCTCCAGCATCTCCCGCAAGGCCTGCACCCGCCGGTTCCGGCTGCCCTTTTGCACGTAAAGCCGTTCCAGGGGACGCCCCCCTGTCCACGCGGCTTCCACGGCATGGAGCCCATAGATCCTGTCCACCAAGCTCAACTCCCCAGGCGTTCGACAAACCCCAGATCGAGTTTGCCCTCCTCCAGATCAATCTTCAGAATCTTGACCCGCAAGCGGTCACCCAATGCAAAGACTTGTCCCCGGTGTTCACCCGTCAGGTTGCCTTGCTTGGGTTCGTGGTGATAGTAATCATCCGGCAGATTGGAAATATGCAGCAATCCGGAAACCAGGAAACGTTCCAGTTCGACGAATAATCCAAAACCGGCAACGCCCGTGACAAGGCCGTCGAAGGACTGGCCGACCTGTCGGCTGAGGTAGCTCAACTGAGACCACTGCAGAGCCGCCCGTGACGCCTCATCCGCCCTCCGTTCCGTGTAGGAACAGTGCACGGCCAGGGATGGCCAGTCAATTCCCGGAACATCCAGTTTCCGGAGCCCCCGGTGAACAAGAAGATCCGGATAACGCCGGATGGGCGACGTAAAATGGCAATAGTGGCGCAAAGCCAAGCCGAAATGACCACGAGGCGAGGGGTCATAGCTGGCGCGGGAAAGGGTGCGCAACAGCAACATCTCAATGACTCTCTGTTCAGGTCTGTTTCTGACCTGATGAAGCAATCGGACAAAGTCCCGAGGCTCGGGATGATGGCCCCCACCCAATGCCAATCCCCACACGCCCAGCGCGACGCGAAGGTCAGACAGACGGTCTACAGTCGGTGGGGAATGAACCCGGTAGAGCACATCTGCCTTCTCGTGCTCCAGTCGACGCGCAACTTCCGCATTGGCCAGAATCATGCATTCTTCGATCAGTCGATGCGCATGCAGGCGCCTTGCAAGTTCAATGCCCTCGACTTGACCTTCTGAGTCAAAGATAATCCGGGGTTCATGGCTTTCGAAGTCGATGGCCCCTCTTCTTTGTCGTGCCCGACGCAGCCGTTCATAGAGCGCGTAAAGAACCTGAAGCGGCCCAAGGATAGCGTCCAGACGACGTCGAGCCTCAGGATCCCCCTTTTCCATGGCAGAGGCCACTTCCTGGTAGGTCAGACGCGCATGGGAATGAATGACTGCTGGGTAAAAATGGGTGCGCCGCGGCTCTCCTTTCTCCGAGAGTTCGAGGTCAGCGACATAGGCCCAGCGGTCCTCGCCAGGCCGCAGGGAACAGAGATCATTGGACAGACGCTCGGGCAACATGGGAATCACCCGATCCGGAAAATAAACCGACGTGCCACGACGAAGGGCTTCCCGATCCAGCGCCGACCCCGGACGCACATATTCGGAAACATCGGCAATGGCCACAATCAGCCGGTACCCCCCTCCCGCGATCTGCTCGGCAAAAACAGCGTCGTCGAAATCCCGTGCATCTTCCCCATCAATAGTCACCAGCGGAAGATGGCGGAGGTCTCGTCGTTCGCTCCCATAGGGGGGATGGGGTGACTCAAGTGCCTCCAATTCGGCCAGAACATCGGCAGGCCACTCCAGGGGTAGCGAAAAACTGGTCACGACCAGATCCTGACCGAGTCGGGGAGATTCCTGTTGCCCCATGATTTCAACAACTTGTACAACCGCCGACTGTCCCCTTCTCGGATACTCGAGAATCGTGACCTTTACAAAATCACCCTCGTGCAGGATCTGCCGATCATCAGGAGAAACCACGAAATCCGTAAAGAGTCGAGGATGGTACGGCGTCACAAAACCGACATTTCGCTGCACGAAGTAGCGGCCGCATACGACGGTGTGGGCCCTCTCGATGACTTCAATCAGCCGGGCCGAGGGCAGTCCCTGGGAATCCAGGGCAATCCTCGCCTGGATCCGGTCGCCGTCCATCAGTGTCGCCATCTCAGCAGGTGGAATGGGAATCCGTTCACCGCCCTGCTGAGGTTCGAGATATCCAAAACCGTCACGCTCCGCACGAACCCGTCCCGTGATGATCGGGAGAACTCGCACGAGGCACCACTGGTCCCGGCGATTCTGGATCAGTTCACCGTCCCGTCGCATGGCTTGAAGTCGACGCTCCAAGCCCTGAACAAGATCCGAATCCTCAAGCCCAAAAGTCTTGATCAGGGTCTCACGATCCGCCGGTTGCCCCAAGGCCTCAAACCATTGAGAGAGAAAGAGGCGACTGGGCAAGGGTTTGGCATACTGTCGTCGTTCGCGCTCAAACAGCGGGTCCTGGTCTGGCCAAATGGGCAATGGAGAGGAGGCGGAATGGATCATGTGGACATGGGGAAGTTACGTTGACCGCTCGGTACCATCTCGGCTATATTGCACAACGAGCCGAGGTGGCGGAATTGGTAGACGCGCTGGTTTCAGGTACCAGTGGAGCAATCCGTGGAGGTTCGAG
>JAKARN010000258.1 GCA_021828425.1 Pseudomonadota bacterium
AGAGCGGGACCCAGGGAGGGGGATCGCGCCTCCAGATCAACGCTGCAAACTGCGTCCACTGCAAGGCCTGCGACATCAAGGATCCCTTTGAACAGATCACCTGGGTTCCCCCCGAAGGGGGATCGGGCCCGAACTACGCCAACCTCTGAGGAGTGCCATGAACCCGATCAAAATCCTGGTCGCCGCGAAGCGGGTTGTCGACTACAACGTCCGGGTCCGTCTCAAGCCCGATCATTCGGGAATCGCGACCGATGGTGTCAAGATGGGCGTCAATCCCTTCGACGAAATCGCGCTCGAGGAAGCACTCCGGATCCGGGAACGGGGAGAGGCATCCGAGGTGGTGGTGGCAACCGTGGGTCCGCACGAAGCCGAATCCCAGATCCGGAGCCTCCTGGCCATGGGCGCGGACCGGGCCATCCACATCGAGACCACCCGGGAGACCGGCCCGCTCGAGGTCGCCCATGTCCTCTATCACCTCGTCCAGGAGATCGAGCCGGGACTGGTCATTCTGGGCAAGCAGGCGATCGACGACGATTGTGGCCAGGTCGGTCCCATGCTGGCCGCGCTCTGGGGACGACCGCAGGCCACCTTTGTCTCGAAACTCACGCTGGAGGGGGGGCGGGCACAAGCCGTCCGCGAAGTGGATCACGGCCTCGAGACGGTGGAAGTCGATCTCCCCGCGGTGATCACGACCGACCTTCGGCTCAACACGCCCCGCTTCATCAAGATGCCCGATATCATGAAAGCGCGCCAGAAACCCCTGGACAGGCGGCCGTTCGAAAATTGCGGCATCGATCTCCCGCGCCTTGAGGTGGAAGCCTACCTTCCACCACCCGAGCGTGTGGCGGGACTTCGGGTCGAGTCGGTTTCCGAACTCGTGACCCGGCTCCGCGATCGGGGAGTGCTCTGATGGATGCCATACTGGTCATTGCCGAGGCACAGGACGGCCAGGCGCCGATTGCCGAATCGACCCTGAAGACCCTTGCCGTAGCCCGCAAGATCGGCGCCGGCCCGGTTGACCTCGCCTGGTTCGGGGCTGGCCTGGATCGCCTCCCGGAGCCGGCCGGGACCCTGAACGGTATCCGGAAACACTGGGTCTTCGATGATCCGCGCCTGGTCCATCCCCCAGCCTCCCTGGTGAGCAGGCTGATCGGATCCCGGGCCCGTGAGTACAGCCATCTGCTCATGCCGGGAACCAGTTTCGGCCGGGATCTCCTGCCCCGTCTCGCCGGACTCCTGGGGGCACCCCTTGTGAGCGATGTCCTCGAGGTTCTCGGTCCGAGACGCTTCAAGCGCGGTATCTATGCCGGCAATATCCATACCGTGGTCCGCGTTCCGGATGGAGTCCCGGTTCTCCTCACGGTCCGGCTCGCCTCGTGGAGGCCCATCGTCGTCGAGGAAGGCCCCGCACCGGCACCGGTCGAGAAGATCGCTGTGCCCGGGACGATTCCGGTCGATGCCCGTTTCGTGGGACTCGAAGTCGATCAAAGTGCACGGCCGGACCTCCAGTCCGCCCGGCGGGTGGTTTCCGGTGGACGGTCCCTCGGCAGCCGCGAGAACTTCGCACTGCTCGAAAAACTGGCGGATCGCCTGAATGCGGCGATCGGGGCTTCGCGGGCAGCCGTGGATGCGGGCTATGCACCGAACGATCTCCAGGTGGGACAGACCGGCAAGATCATCGCTCCCGAGCTGTACCTCGCGTTTGGCATCTCGGGGGCGATCCAGCATCTGACCGGAATCCGTGATGCCGGTACCATTGTCGCCGTGAACAAGGACCCCGAGGCACCGATCTTCAAGGTGGCGGATTTGGGTCTCGTGGGAGATCTCTTTGCCGTGATCCCGGATCTTTTGGCCGAGCTCGATCGGCAGGGCATCGGCCGTTGAGTGAAGTTCTCTGGAGCCCGGGGCCCCGGGAGCGGGAACAGAGTGCACTCGCCCGCTTCCAGAAGGAAATGGCCCGGCGGGAGGATACGGTCGGTCAGGACTATGCCTCCCTCTGGCAATGGTCGGTGGATCATCCGGAACGTTTCTGGCCGGCTGTGGCGGAGTTTTTCGGAACCCGGTTGGAAGGCCGCCCCCGGCTGGTCTGCGCGGGCGACATGCCGGAGACCCGCTGGTTCGATGGGGTCCGGCTCAACTACGCACGGCATCTCGTGGAGACCCGGAGAGCCGGGGGGCTTGCGCTCGTGTTTCGCAACGAGGAGGGTCTCCGGCTCACACTGACCGACCAGGAACTTCGGGATGCCGTGACGGCGCTTGCCTCGGATTTCAGGGACGCCGGTGTGGGACCGGGCGACCGGGTCGCCGCCTACCTGCCGAATCATCCCGCCGCCATCGTCACCATGCTCGCCGCCTCGAGCCTCGGTGCCGTCTTTACGAGCGCTTCACCGGATTTCGGCGTCGAGGGAGTCCTCGACCGCTTCGGCCAGGTCGCACCCAAGGTGCTGGTGGCCATTGATGGCTACTGCTATGGGGGGAGGAGGTACGATGTCCGCGGACGCGTGCGGGAGATTGCCGCGCGCCTGCCGTCCCTCACCCGTACGATCCTCGTCCCCTATCTCGTGGAGGAAACCAACCTCACCGGTCTCCCTCATGCGATCGCCTATCCCGATCTCCTGGAGCGATCACCCGGGACTCTCTCCTACGCCGACCTGCCCTTCGACCATCCCCTCTACATCCTCTATTCCTCCGGAACGACCGGCAAGCCCAAGTGCATGATCCACCGGCAGGGCGGGGTGCTCCTCCAGCATCTCAAGGAGCTCGGGCTTCATACCGATGTGGGTCCGGGCAACCGACTGTTCTATTTCACGACCACGGGCTGGATGATGTGGAACTGGATGGCCTCCGCCCTGGCGCTCGGTGCAACCCTCATCCTCTACGACGGCTCACCCATCCACCCGCGCCCGGATGCGCTCCTCCGGATGGTCGAGGAGGAAGGGATCGGGATCTTCGGAACGAGTGCCCGCTACCTCCGGACCTTGGAAGCCAGCCGCGTCCGGCGCGAGTCCGGCCAGGGCCTCGAAAGTCTGCGGACGATTCTCTCGACCGGTTCGCCGTTGCTGTCCGAACAGTTCGATTATGTTTATCGCGATCTCAAACCGGATCTCCGGCTGAACTCGATCTCCGGCGGAACCGATCTGGTCTCCTGTTTTGTTCTGGGTGCGCCGACCGTGCCGATCCGGCGAGGCGAGATCCAGTGTCGCGGACTCGGGATGGCAGTCGCCATCTACGACTCCGAGGGCCGGTCGGTCGTGGGAGAGCGGGGTGAGCTCGTGTGCAGCCGTCCTTTCCCCACGATGCCGCTCGGGTTCTGGGACGATCCGGATGGATCCCGCTATCGGGCCGCCTATTTCTCCCGCTTCCCCGGTGTCTGGTGCCATGGGGATTTTGCTGTCCTCACGCAGACGGGCGGAGTGATCATCTATGGTCGCTCGGATACTGTCCTCAATCCGGGTGGGGTCCGCATCGGCACGGCCGAGATCTACCGGCAGGTTGAGTGCTTTGAAGAGATTGCGGAAGCGGTGGTCGTGGGAGAGCCG
>JAKARN010000259.1 GCA_021828425.1 Pseudomonadota bacterium
GGCGGGGCGGCATCACGGCTTCCCGGCGAGGCCGAGGAGACGCGGCAGATCCCGCTCGGGCGGAACCCCGCTCGTGAGGTGGAGTCCCGCTCCGGGCGAATGGACGATGATCCCGGGCGTTCCCTGGAACCCGAGCCAGCCGAACAGCAGGGTGGCATCGCGGATGGCCTCGAGCGTCCGGGGCTGGATCTGCTTCCGCGGCAACGGCGGCAATCCGCCTTGAACGAAATGCGCCTCGAGCGTGTTGTAGGCAATCTCCGGCTGGCGGCTCTGCAGGATCCTCGCCGCCTTGCCGAGGCTGCTCCGGGCCAGGACCGCGACGAACAGGTAGCGCATCTGCAGACCATCCTTGAAAAGGGGTTTCACCCACTGCCAGAGGTGATGGCAGTAGACGCAGTTGGGATCGACCATGGCATAGACGATGGTGCGGGGATGGGACGCCCCCTCGGCCACCCACGGCAGGTGGTCGAGCCGGTTCCAGACCCCTCCCCGGACCAGGTAACGGTCGAGGAAGCGGGCGGTGAGATTCGTCCCATGGGCATCGATCAGGTTGCCCATGAGGATGCCGCGCCCTCCCCCGACCGAGTAGACGAGGGCCCGATGCATGCCGGACTCGATCACATAGCCCTCAATGCCGAGCCCGGTCGGAAAACGCCGGACAACCCGGACCCCCATCCGGTTGAACAGCTGGAGCGTGGAGGCGGGTGATTGGGCCCACACCCCGGGACCCGCCAACACAAGTCCCAAAAGCAGAACCGAAAGCACCCACCACCGGCCGGACGGACGGGCACATGGGGGGCTCGGATTCATGGGCATGGGGATCACCGGACCGTGGAGGCGGCCAGTATACGACAGCCCGTCCTTCACGTCCCGGCGTCAGCAGCCGGCCGCACAGCCATCGGCACGGGAATCGGATCCGGCCACAAAACCACCCTCCGCCGTCCGCAGGATCACCTGGGCGCGTCCAAAACCATCGGTCGATTCCAGGCGGACGACCTCGTGCCCGTGCCGGACCAGTTCGCCCGCAACCGCTTCCGGGAAGTCCGGTTCGACTGCGACCCGCACTCCGCCATCCCACCTCCACCGCGGCCGGTCGACGGCCTCCTGGGGCGGATCGCCGTGGTCAACCAGCCGCTGGACCAGCTGGAGGTGTCCTTGGGGCTGCATGAAGCCGCCCATGACCCCGAAGGGTCCCCAGGGTTGCCCCTCCCGCATCAGAAATCCGGGCATGAGGGTATGGTAGCTGCGCCGGCCGCCTGCGGCCCGGTTGGGATGGCCCTCCCGCCGGCTGAAGCACAGTGCCCGGTTGGACAGCGCAATCCCGGTTCCCGGAACCACGATCCCGGATCCGAAACCCATGTAGTTGGACTGGATGAAGCTCACCATGACACCCGACCGGTCCGCCGTCGCGAGAAAGACCGTTCCGCCCAGATAGGGTGCCTCCGGCACGAAGGAATGCGCGCGGTCCCGGATTCCGGCCGCTTGCATCCGGAGGTGTTGGGGGTCGAGGAGCGCCGGGACGGCCGGGCTGTCCCGGGGATCACCGATCCGGTCCAAGGCCTCGGCAAAGGCACGCTTGATGGCCTCGATGCTCTCATGCATCGTCTCGCCGGGACCCGCCGGCGATCTCATGGACAGGATCCCCAGTGCCTCAAGCGCCACGATCCCCTGGCTGTTCGGGGGCAGTTCGAAGACCTCACAGCCGTGGTAGGGAACCGACAGGGGATCCACCCAGAGACTGCGATGGGCCGCGAGATCCGAGGCCCGGAGCGCACCGCCCGCCGCCCGTGCAGCCCGATCGATGGTCTCCGCAATCGTTCCCGTGTAGAAATCCTCGCCCCGGCTCTCCGCGATCCGCCCGAGGGTCGAAGCCAGCTCGGGAGAACGCCAGACCGCACCCGCCCGCGGCACGAAGGCTGCCGGAAGGAAGGTGTGCTGCCAGTCCGCGAAAGCCGGATCCCGGAAACGTTCGGCCGCCTTGCGCCAGAAACGGGCCACGACGGGAGACAGCGGAAAACCGTCGCGGGCGTACGCGATGGCCGGTTCGAACAGCTTCCGGAAGGGCAGGTGTCCAAAGCGCCCGTGGAGATCGGCCCAGGCCCGCGGGGCGCCCGGCACCATGACGGGAGCCCAGCCGCTCTCCGGCCATGGCAAGTCCACTCCCGGCAATAACGATGCTTCGGGCAATGCGCCCGATCCGTTCAATCCCCAAAGCCGCCCCTCCTGGAAAACCAGGGCGAAGGCATCGGAGCCCAATCCGTTACTGGTCGGTTCGACCACGGTCAAGGTGATTGCGGCAGCCAGGGCGGCATCCACGGCATTGCCACCCTCGTGGAGCATGAAAAGACCCGCTTGTGCGGCCAAGGGCTGGGACGTGGCGACGATGCCGTGGTCCGCATGAACGCTCGAACGCATGGGATTCCTCAGCCGTGTGCCGGCCGGGTCCCGCCGGAGGTCGCTCCCCGCATCCAGACGGCTCCGGTCACGAGCAGGAGGACCACGACGTTCAGGGCCAATGCCAGAAGACCGACGTTCACATCGGCGAAGGGTTCTGGAAGGATGCCGCGCTCCCAGCGAACCGGGGCACCGCCGAAGGAAAACAGGGTGAGGGCAACGACCCCCACCGTCCCGCCCGCCCAGACCGCGCTCCGGGGGACCGGGTTCCGGGGCAGGAGGCTGGCCCAGAGGGCGGGGGCCAGCTGGGTCACGTAGCCGTACCCGAGGAGCAGGAGCAGCACGATGCCCTGCCCGCTCAGGCGCTCAAAGAGGATGGCGGCCCCCGCGATGAGGGGGACGATCGCACGGGCCAAAAGGTTGAGCCGTTCCTCGTTCCATTGGGGCAGGCAGGGACCGGCCACATTGCGTGCGAACTGGGTGGCAATCGCGAGCAAGAGCATGGAGCCCGGGACCAGTGCCGAAAGCAGTCCAGCCCCACCGATCAGGCCGAGCATCCAGCCCGGCAGCGTGTGGGCCGCGGCGGCCAGAAGGGCGAGATCGTGGTTGGGAAGTCCCGGCAGAATCACGAGCGCCGCGAAACCGGCCAGCAGGGCAAACAAGAGGACGAGCTGATAGAGCGGGAGAAAGATCGCGTTCTTGCGGAACAGGTCCTCATCCCGGGCGGCATAGATCGAGCCGAAGGTATGGGGCCAGAGGTAAAAGCCCAAAACCGAGAGCAGGACCGTCGAGCCGAACCAGACGGGGCTCTTGCCGGTGGCGGGCAGCTTGAGGAAACCGGGGTGCTTGCGGGCAATCGTGTGGAACAGGGATCCGATGCCACCGCTCGCGTGAATGGGGAGGAAGAGCCCCAGGAAAACCACGGCGGCGAGGAGGACCAGGTCCTTGATGGCCGCGGTCCACGCTGCGGCCCGGATGCCCGAGGCCATCACATAGGCGGTGAGCGCGAACGTGCCCAAGAGCACCGCCACGAAGGATCCGACCTGCCCGGCCGTCGTCACTTCCACGATGAGCCCGAGCCCCTCGAGCTGGAGGGCCAGATAGGGAAACATGGCGAGAATGCCCACGAAGGCCACGCCGAAGC
>JAKARN010000260.1 GCA_021828425.1 Pseudomonadota bacterium
ACGGCCGGGAATCCCGGTCTCATCAACGTCGTGGCCTGATTTGCTAGGTTAGTTAGCGGATCCAAGCGTATTATTCTTGCAATTCTGGCTCAGTACGCCATAATTGCTAGGATGTTACCGCGCCGAAAGACCGAGCTCATTCTTGCCCGACTGGACCAGTTCCCGGCCGTGATTCTGCTCGGGCCGCGGCAGTCCGGCAAGACCACGCTGGCCAAACAGATCAGCGATGGATGGCCGAGCGTTTATCTCGATCTCGAAGACCCGGCGGATCGGGAGAAACTGGCTGACGCTGCGCTCTACCTGTCCAGGCACGAAGACAAGCTCGTCATCCTGGATGAAGTTCAGAGGGTGCCGGAACTCTTTAAGACGCTGCGCGGCCTCATTGACGAAAGACGATGGCGAAACAGCAAGACAGGCCGCTTCCTGCTACTGGGCTCGGCGTCGATTGATTTGCTGAGGCAATCGGGCGAATCGCTGGCGGGCCGCATTGCCTATGTCGAACTGGGACCATTCAACGTACTTGAAGCCGATGACGATGCGCGCGAGAAACTGTGGATCAGGGGTGGATTCCCGAACAGCTTCTTGGCCGAAACCGACCAGGCAAGCGCGATCTGGCGCGAAAACTTTATCCGCACCTACCTGGAACGAGACATCCCGCAGCTCGGGCCGCGCGTGCCGGCGGAAACGCTGCGCCGGTTCTGGACCATGCTGGCCCACGTGCAGGGTGGAACGTTGAATGCGGCGCAACTCGCGCGCGGCCTCGGCGTCGATGGCAAGACCGTCGCCCGTTATCTCGATCTTCTGGTCGATCTGCTCCTCGTGCGCCGCCTGCAGCCCTTCCAGGCCAATGTCGGAAAGCGCCTCGTGAAATCACCGAAGGTCTATGTGCGCGACAGTGGCATCGTCCATGCCCTGCTCGGCCTGGATGACCGCGACGCCGTGCTGGGCCATCCGGTGGCGGGTGGAAGCTGGGAAGGTTTCGTCGTGGAGAGCCTGATGAGCGCGGCGCCCGCGCGCGTGAACGCGAGCTTCTATCGCACTTCCGCCGGCGCCGAAATTGATCTCGTGCTCGAACTGCCTGGCGGGAAGCTGTGGGCGGTGGAAATCAAGCGGGGGCATCGACCGGCGCTCGACAAGGGATTCCACCACGCGCGGGAAGACCTGAAGCCGGCGCGGAGCTTTGTCGTGTATTCCGGTGAAGAGCGCTATCCGAAGGGTGAAGGAGTCGAGGTGATGGGCGTGCGCGAACTGGCCTCGCTCGTGGCCCGGGCATGACAGGTGGAAAGGTGTGGGGCTGCCGGAGGAGTGGCATCAGAGGATGGCGTGATGGACGGGGCCAGGCCGTGTCGTTGATGGTCAGGACCCACTGGCACAGGCGAGACCGACTGGCTTGCCCGACTCGATGTCCGGGACCCGTGGCAACAGTTTCAAGGTTTTATCGGGATTTTCCGGTGGGATCGCCAGTTGGGAAGGCCGACTGGGGTGCGCCTGCCCTCTGCCGACTGTGTGGAACCCTCCCTATCACTGGATGAGCCTGTGCCTACCCGGCCCCTGCCGGTTCGGGGGCTTCCGTCAGGCCAGAAGCGAGCGGACCCGCTCCACGGCCTCGTCCGTCGTGCGGTTCGGGGAGGGGGGCACCTGCATGCCGGCCTGGACAGCCGGGCGGGAGCCGACCCGTTCGAGCCAGGCCGAAAGGGCATCCAGCCCCTCCATCCGGATGCCGGCCCACTCGTGTGAGGCCACCCAGGGGTAGGTCGCGATGTCCGCGATGGAATAGTCGCCGGCCAGGTAGGGGGAGTCCGTGAGCCGGTGGTCGAGGACCTCGTAGAGCCTCCGGGTCTCGCGCTGGTAGCGGTCGATGGCGTAGGGGATCCGTTCCGGCGCATAGCGGTAGAACACGTTGGCCTGCCCCTGCATGGGGCCGATTCCGGCCATCTGGAAAAAAAGCCACTGGAAGACCCGTGAGCGCCCGCGGGGATCGGGTGGCAGGAGACGGCCGGTTTTTTCGGCGAGGTAGGCCAGGATGGCACCCGATTCGAAGATGGCGAAGTCCCCCTCCTCCCGGTCGACCAGGGTCGGGATCCGGCCGTTCGGATTGAGCGCGAGATAGTCCGGCCTCTTCTGTTCCAGGCGGGAGAGGTCGAGCACGTGGACGGTGTAGGGGAGACCCAGCTCCTCGAGGGCGATCGAGACCTTCCGGCCATTCGGGGTGGGGGCGGTATGGAGATCGTACATCGAGAGGGGCTCCTTGAGGGCTGGTTTCAGGCTTGGGTCAGAGGCCTATTTTACCGATCTTGTTCACGATCAACTGCATCCAGAAAGGTGGACCGGCTCGGATTATTTGGACACGGTTTTGCACCCCAGTCCACCTTTTGCATGACATCGGCCTGACGGGCTTCGGGGGGGTGACTTGAAACCCGGTTTCTCGAGGCGCCCATGATAACGATCCGCGAACGCCATGACGGCGGGTGCGCACGGCCCCCTTTCAGACACGATTCAACTCCCAACTCGTGTCCCGGAAAACCGGATCCGTCTCACTTGGCGATCCCGAGAAAGACGGCCAGGCGCCGCTCGATCTCGATCAGGGACTCGGGATCGATTTGCCCGAAAGGCCGTCCGATCTTCTCGCGCCGTACCGTCATCGCCTTGTCGATCATGACCTGCGAAGGCTTCCGCAGCCCGCTCAGCGGGCCCGGTTGCACGGTCACCCGCAACAACGGCGCCTCGACAAGCGTGCCGGACACCGGCAAAACTGTCACGGTGGCCGTATCCTCAAACGGATCAGCCTGGACGATCAGCGCCGGTCGGGGCTTGCTGAAATCTCCGGACCAGGCAATGGTGACGAAATCCCCCCGCCGCACGCGCTTCAGTGCTCGGGATCGATCAGGGCCTCATCGAGGAAGCCGAGCAATGCGGAGTCGGCTTGGTCGGCCTTGGCGACCCGTCGCGACTGGCGGCGGCACTGCTGGGCAAAACCCTCGCGCCGGGTATCCGGCACCCGGAGTTGCACCGGACGCAGTCCCGCCCGCCACAGGGCATCACGGTGCTTTTGAACACGGGCATTGACGGACGTGTCGGTCACTTGGAATTCCTGGCGAGTGGCGTTACATGCAACGGTCCGGCGCTCAAATAAGAGCCTGGGGCCTCCGCTGGTTGCCGTCCGCGTCCTGTGTGGACGCTCGCTCTGCGACCCGTTCGACCGGCGCGGTGGCCAGCACAGCCCGGTTTTGATTTCCAATCCCCCTGGAACCCAAGAACAAGGCCCAGGGGCTCCGATCGGAGTCCGAAGCGAGGGGAAAAAAGGGAGGGGAGGAGAGAGGGGGTGTGTACTTCGGGGACCTCAAAACGGCAGGCGGCCATCAGGGACGTTTGGATTCGGGCAGGGCCGGCAGTTTGAACAGGGCCCGATCGTCGGCGCGTGAGTGTCTGGTCGAGCCCGGTGCGGACGGGTTCGGGGTCGAGCGCGCCGGCCTTGAGCCGGGCGAGCATGATGGCGCCGATGGAAGGGGCACTTGCGCAAGAGCCTTGTTCTTGGG